>JAGCYD010000071.1 GCA_017960985.1 Bacteroidaceae bacterium | reverse complement strand
CATGGAGAAGTCGTACTTCTCGCCAGCCTTCGCGGGGATGCCGTCGAAGCCGTCGTTCTGCAAACCAAAGCCTTTCCAACCGTTGTAGTCGTAGTATTCCTTGACGCGCTCGGCATGGAGCTGCACGCTGGTCCGGGAATTGTAGCCGGCGGCCGGCTCCGACTTCGTCGAGGGCTGTACGAAGCCCAATGAGTGTCCGGGACGGATTATCCTCCATGCCGTCAGCGGTCCCCAACCGTCGCGCTCCGTGGGATTGTACTCGAAGGAGCCGTTCTGTACCAGTTCGGCATAGAGGCCGCCGTCGGCTGCATGGCTGATATCCTCGAAGAAGATACCTATCAACTCATCACTGATAGCCTTCCCACCCTTCGGGGCTTTCATTGGTTTCTGGGCCTGCAAACCCATAGTCGCTGCCAGAAAGAGGGCAGCCATAGTCATAAATCGCTTCATTTTTACCTTTGTTTTACAAGTATTTGCACACAAATATACAAATTATATTTTAAAATCCTGCCATTTTCCCCAAGTAATCAAACAATTTTATATTTCCCGCCCCCTCTTCGCTGTCGGATGCCAACACTTAGCATAAATGCTACGGTTGTTTTGCGTTTTTCCTGTGCATCAGGCGTAAGACTTCACCCACAACTTTTATGATGTAACATTATCGTAACGTGTTTTGTTTGGAGGGAATACGGATTCAGTGTATCTTTGCCGACACATCGAAGACACAAACAAGACATTGAAAATATGGAATACACAACAATTGCAATGAAACTGCTGGGTGCTCTGGGTCTGCTCATCTTCGGTATGAGGACAATGAGCGATGCCTTGCAGAAAATGGCTGGACCACAATTAAGACACATGTTGTCACGCATGACGACAAACCGGCTGACGGGAATGTTGACGGGTACGATGGTGACATGTGCCGTGCAGTCATCGTCGGCAACGACTGTAATGACAGTTTCATTCGTGGCGGCAGGTCTGCTGACACTAGGGCAGGCAATATCAGTCATCATGGGAGCGAACATTGGAACAACACTGACTGCATGGATTATGTCGCTGGGTTACAATGTGGATCTGACCAACATCGTGTTCCCCGCCTTTGTGGCAGGTATTCTGCTGATATACAGGAAAAGGCATCGATATGTGGGCGATTTCCTTTTTGGCATTGCCTTCATGTTTTGGTCTCTGGTGATGCTTAGCTCCGCGGGCAAGGAACTGGACCTGGAGCACAACAAGGCAGTGGTGGCATTCTTCGCGTCGTTCGACACATCGAGCCACCTGACTATCCTCGCCTTTCTCGGTATCGGTACACTGATAACCTGCATAGTACAGTCCTCAGCGGCCGTAATGGCCATCACCATCTTGCTCTGCTCAACCGGCGTGCTACCTATCCACTTGGGCATTGCCCTCGTAATGGGCGAGAACATCGGAACAACAGCGACTGCGAACCTGGCTGCTATGGGGGCTGGCTTGGAGGCACGACGTGCGGCACTGGCCCATCTGTTGTTTAACGTGGTGGGCGTAGTGTGGGTACTGTGCGTGTTCTACCCCTTCGTCAACGGTGTCTGCCGAATAGTCGGTTACGACGCAACGGCGGGTGGACAGGCGGAGCGACTACCTGTAGTACTTGCAATGTTCCATACTTGCTTCAACGTCACAAATACGTTGTTGCTCATCGGTCTTATTCCACAGTTGGAACGTGCAGTGCGATGGCTGTTGCCACAAAAGCCCGACAGCGACAAAGACAATCAGTATCTGCAATACATACAGGCAGGACCGATGGCTACGCCGGAAATCGCCGTCCTACAGGCACAGAAAGAGACGGCTCTTTTTGCCGAGCGTATGCGAGACATGTTCCTTACAGTGGAACGACAAATGAGCGAGGAGGACAACAAGGCCTTTGAGGCGTGCAGGGAAAGCATTGAACGCGAGGAGGGTATCGCGGACGCTATGGAACATGCTATAGGAAGGTATCTGGAAGCCGTGTCGAACGACCATCTGAGTGACCAGACGAAACAAAAGATAAGACAGATGATGCGCGAGGTTGGGGAACTAGAGAGCATTGGCGATGCCTGCTACAAGTTGAGTCGTACGCTGGCACGCCAAAGGGAGACGGAAATCAACTTTACGACAACACAAGACAATCGACTGAAACAAATGACAGCCCTCACGAAGGAGGCACTAAACGAGATGTGCAAAGTGATGCACGGTCATCGAAACGAGCACGACATACGCGAGACGTACCGCATAGAAAACGAAGCAAACCTGCTGCGCAACAAACTGAAGAGCGAAAACATACAGGCAGTGAACAACCACGAGTACGACTATACAACAGGAACGCTCTACATCGACCTGATATGCGAGATGGAACGCCTCTGCGATTACATTGTGAACACAGTAGAGGCAAGATTCGGAAAATAATTCGTATCATTGTAACATGAAACGGATATTAATAGTAGACGATGAGCCAGACCTGTGCGAGATACTTCGCATCAATCTGGAGGCAGAGGGATACGAAACGGAGGTGGCCCATTCAGCCACAGAGGCACTAGGGAAGGACGTTGAGAGATGCAATCTTGCCGTGCTGGACGTTATGATGCCGGGCATGTCGGGTTTCGAAATGGCAGAACGAATGCGCACGACGGGAATTGACGTGCCCATCATATTCTTGACAGCAAAGGATCGGGAGGATGACAAACTGCAGGGATTCGCGCTTGGGGCCGACGATTACGTCTCGAAGCCCTTCTCAGTGCGTGAACTGATGGCAAGGGTAAAGGCTGTGCTGTCGCGAGCTACAACGGCAAACGATGAAGTGACAGAGCATCTGGCGTACGAGGGGCTAACGATAGACATGGCTCAGATGAAAGCGACAGTGGACGGCGAGGGGCTTAACTTAACGAAGACAGAACTGGAATTACTACGCTTGTTTCTGAGCCACAGAGGACAGGTATTTTCACGTCAACAGTTGCTCTCTGAGGTGTGGCCCAGCGACGTGGTGGTTACCGACCGAACAGTGGATGTAAATATCACGCGACTGCGCAAGAAATTAGGCCACTACGGACAATATATTGCAACAAGACAAGGATATGGGTATGTGTTTGAATGAAGAGTGAAGAATGAAGAAAGTATTATCTGAAGGACAAAAGATGTTTGGAAGCGTAATGGCAGTATTTGTCATCTACGTTGTGGTGTTCATCCTGTTCGAGGACTACGACCGAAAGCGGCTGGAACCCTTCGACGAAGTGAGCGACTGGCACCTTCTATTGTTCTCCATCGTCATGATGGGAGGTCTCGGACTGATACTCTACCGCTATGCCCGACGTATGGATGAGCGCATAAGCCGCGAACAGGCTGCCAAGGAGAACCGCTTGAGGCGCGAACTGACACAAAACATCTCGCACGAATTGAAAACCCCGGTGGCGAGCATATTAGGATACGCAGAAACCGTGCTCCACACAGAGGGCATTAGCGAACAACAACGCAGACAATTCGCAGAACGCACGCTGTCGCAAGCACAGCGACTGACGGCATTGTTGCAGGACATCTCCATGCTGAACCGTATGGACTATGCCGCCGACATACTAACCAAAGGGCGCGTTAACGTGTCGGCACTTGTTGCAGACATCGTCGAGGAAACATCGCTCGCATTCCAGGAACGCCACATGAAGCTGTACAACCAACTGCCGAAAGACATCGTGGTGAGAGGCAACGAGCAGCTCATTTACAGCATCTTCCGCAATCTCACAGACAATGCCGTAGCATACGCCGGCGAGGGAACAATGGTGGAGATATCGGCAACCGAGGACAAAACGCACTGGCACTTCCACTTCGCCGACAACGGACAGGGAATCCCTGAAGAACACTTGCCCCGCATCTTCGAAAGATTCTACCGCATTGACAAGAGTCGCAGCCGACAGATGGGTGGTACAGGGCTCGGACTGGCCATTGTCAAGAATGCTATATTGCTGCACGACGGAACCATAACTATTCACTCAGAAAAGGGCACACAATTTGACTTCACTATCGCAAAATAAGCATCGGGAAAAATGTAACATCATTGTAACACGTATTTTTTGTTCATTCTGCAACGGCATAGTATCTTTGCATTGAATTAAGTAAATGCCTAAGAAAAGAGGCTATTGTCAAACACCTTAAAACAAAAAAAACATGAAACTGAAAAACTTTTTCCTGTGCCTTACAATGGGCGCGATGGCGATGCTCAACACAAGTTGTGGAGATGACGACCTAAAACCATCAGAAGTTCCGGCCGCCGTTATGGCAACCTTCCAAGAGATGTTCCCCAGCACCACCGCTAAGTGGGAAAAAGAAAAGAACGGACAAATAAAAGCAGAATTCCGTATCGACTATCGTGAGATGGAAGCATGGTTCCAGAAGGACGGGACTTGGGTGATGACGAAGAAAGACATGCTGGCCAGTGAACTGCCGCAGGCTGCCCTCGACTATCTGAATTCTAATTACGGTGGAGTGGAGATTGACGATGTGGACTGGGTGGAAACTCCCGAAAGCAACTATTATATAGTGGAATTGGATAGGAATAACAAGAAAGACATCTACCTGAAGTTCACAGAAACAGGCGAATTCGTACAATAACACTATGAATGACATAACAAAGGAGCAGTCGGCAAGGGTACAAACTTCGCTGCTGAATCCATATGAGAAGGTTATCCTGCGTGCTTTGGTACGCAGGATTCCCACTTTTGTCACCAGCGACCACCTAACAGCCATCGGAGTATTGGGAGCCATAGTAATAGCCATTGGCTATGCGCTCACCATATTCGGTCCAGGTTGGCTTTGGTTGGCTAATGCAGGATTTGTATTGAATTGGTTGGGCGACTCACTGGATGGGACACTGGCACGCTATCGCAACCAACAACGACCGCTCTATGGTTTCTATATCGACCACAATCTCGACTGCGTCTGTGAGTTTCTGATGGTCTTCGGTGCCGGACTGTCGGTTTACATGAGTCTGCGCGTGGCCTTGCTCATCATTGTACCTTATTTAATGTTGGAGGTTTATGTGATGATTAACGCCCACCTGAAGAATGAATTCCGCCTAACCTACGCCAAATTGGGCCCTACAGAACTACGCTTGATCATCATTCTTGTAAATTCGGTGGTGTTCTTCTCCCCCACTTTGCAAGAATGGTCACACACATTCTCTATACTAGGGCAAAACGTAACCTTGCTCGCTCTGGATGTTGCCGGGCTCTTCATCAGTTTCAGCCTCATCATCCTTTATATTATTAGCCTCTGGCAAGACGCTCGCTACTTTGCACGCCTCGACCCGCTACACAAGTGACGGAGCAGCGAGCGTAGAGCCGAACTTGTTCGGGCTATGCCGAGTCTCGACGGAAATCGCCTCGCGCTTGCGTAACGAAGTGGAGCAAGTAACCGCCTCTGGCGCTTGCGTAGTGAAACGGAGCAAGAACTCGACCGCAGGTCAAGTGAGTGAGCGAGCAAACAAAAAAGTACGGAATGAGGTTTAATATAACCGATATATTTTGTATCTTCGCATCGAATATAAGAGAAAGATATATGGCACGATTTGAGATTCACGACCAAATGGGGATGATGGACCTGATACAGGAGATTGGGTTCCTGCCCTTGTTAGACAGCGGTATTAGGGGATTCTCGACATCTTCCGTCAAAACGGGTACAATCCTATGACACGACAATTCCAACATTACGAAGAGCGAGTCGACTTTTCGTAATGCCTTCAACAAACCAAAGTTCCGTCAAAAACTCGTCAATAGCATGACGGTACTTCCGTCAATGCTTTGACGGCACCGCCGTCAATACACTGAAGGAGTCTTTGATTGGCAGTGCTATGGGAACAGGTATATAGGGCTATGCCACTACACTACATTCTTGACTCTCAGAACTCACGTTCTTCCTCGCTTTGCACATCTTGTTCCACGATGCGATAATGGCTGACGGGAATCTTCATGACCTCTATTGGCGGATCTGTTGCCAACTTGTATTTATCGTCAAGTGCCTTGTATATACATATAAAAAGAAGGCCAGTTGCTCGGATTTCGAAACTATTGCCATCTATAGGGCTCTCACATAAATGCCGGAACTCAGGGCTTTCTTCCAGGCTCTTCATCACGCCATCGTTCCATTGTCTAAATTCAGCAGCTGCAGACGAGTAGCCCATATAATCAAAATAGTGCAAACCATCTCTTATCACACCAAAAGAAGCACAACTTATCGGGGCGCCCTTATAAACAGATGGAATATTATTACGTTTCAAGGGGGTAATGCATAGCTCATGAACCGCACGATACATTATATCAAGGGCTTCTTCCTTATCTACTATTGTCTTTCTCTGTTCACTCATGAGCGCAAGATAATCCAAATTCGATAGTCGTTCCCTATCTATATCAAAATTGCCGGCCTCCTCCAATCGTTTACAGATAAAGTAATAGTTCCGCCCCTTCGCCAGTGCCTCCAGATTCTCCCTTATGTAGTTTACTGGAAAATGGCGAATAACCACCCATGTACATCTGTCCTCATGATACCGCTCCCAAAGTTTCCGAACAAGGGGTTCAAAAGACTTATCCCATACTTGCGACAGAACAAAGAATGCCCATTCCCTATCGTACTTACCCGAATTGAGGAATAGGGTCAGTATCTTCTTTTGTAAAGCCCAATCAAGATATATAAATCTTTTTTTTATCTCTTTCCTCGAATCACCAACCCTTCTGCTTTCTTTGTTTACAAAATCTTTTATAACAGAAGCAATCGGTCGATTCCTCTTATATGCATGATAGATAAAAATTGACATAATCAAGTTCTGTTACTGCTCTAATTGGCATGAAATAGATTTCTCGCGAACCTCACCCCATTTCACATCCTGCTTAGTTGTCCCGTTTTTGAAGAAATGGATAATCTGCATTCGTGCATCAGGGGTAACGCTCTTGTATCGTTCCTTCAGTTCCTGTCTGGCCAGTTTCACATAGTTGCCATCCTTCTCCATCAGCATAGCACCGAGTTCCTCTATGCTCGCTTCCCTAATCATCTTCGCACGCATTGCCAACCGTTCGCCATATAACAAGTTGAAAATCGCCTTTCTCACTTCGTCTTTCTTGTCCAACCATCGCGACGTAAACAATCGCAACAATTCACTACGCGAAAGTTCTTTCAGTTTCTCAACACACGCACTGACTGCATCAGTCGTCCAAGCGCCATAATGCGCCTTCTTACATTCAATTAATATGTATTCGTAATTTGTCATGTTATTAGCAATTTAGTATAATTCAATCAATCTATCTGGATTCGCAAATTTAAAAGCCACTCTCACGATTTGCTGATTTGTCGTGAATATGTTCGCGATAGTAGGCTCATTTGTTACATATTCCTTTCTTTCTCTGGTATTTCCCAATAGCGAAGCCATCATATGCAGGGATGTCTCGTTTACATTAGACTCTCGCGCTGCAATATACATCATCAACCGGTCACCCATTGTAACACATGTATCAAATTCGAAAGAAGAAAGAATCTTGCCTTTCAAAGCATTACCCTTTACTTGAACAGAGATGCGTCCTCCTCGACAAAAATTCCCATTGTTGTGTTGTTTGAACGCGATTTCGCAATTGACAAAGCCAGAGTTTACCAAACAGCCTGCAATATATTCTTTATAACCCTCTACAGAGAATGAAAACTCTTTAAATGTCAAAGTCTGAAAATTAGGCCAACGATCCATAATTAAATGTCATTTAGTTATTATTAGTTAAAAGCCCATCACATCCATCATTGCATCATACGCCAATGGATTACTTGGCATATCACCATACATACCATCTGTAAGGGCATCCCATGCATCTTCTTCTGTCCATTCTAAACATTCCTGTCCATAATATTCTTCAACATCATCATTATAATCATCTTCTTCAGCATCGTAACAATGTTGTCCGTTTAGACAATTATCGTATGACCCATCATACACCGCGAGGCTTCTATTATAATCCTCAAACATTTCGTCTAACTCAGAATCTTCATACAAGTCCTCAAGCCCAAGGTCATCGATAGACTCATCTATTTCAAGAACTTCAATTGAATTTTCTAATTCAAAAAAATCATTGATTTTTCTCACTTCAGCATTTGAAGTATTAACCGTACAATCTAAAAACTGTTTCATTTTTGTATTATTTAAATGTTAATAAAAAAGTTATTTTGCACCTTTATACTCGAAAAAGCAGAAAGGTAACCGCTATATCAAAAAAAAATTCTAAATTTGCTGAAAAATAATATCGGATGAGACTTAAACTGTTCCTAATGATTGTTGCGATGCTGCTTTCTGCTGCTGGATTAGCCCAGCGGAAGCGGGCTTTCATGGTAGGAATCTCTCACTACGATACAGCTTTGACTGGCTATCAATGGAATAACATCAATGGAGTTGAAGACATCAATCTTCTGAGTCCCATACTGAAGAAACAAGGCTTTATTGTAACCACACTACTGGATGAGCAAGCCACTTTTGAAAACATCAACCATCAGATATCTGAGTTTACGAGTAAGACCAAGAAAGGCGACATCGTGTATCTGCACTTCTCCACACATGGGCAGCCTGTTGAAGACCTTAATGGCGACGAGGAAGACGGTTGGGATGAATCCATAGTTCCAATTGATGCATATAAGATATACAAGAAAGGTAAATACAAGGGGGATAAACACCTGATAGATGACAAGCTTAACATATACATTAATAAACTTCGAGACAAGATTGGGCCAAAAGGTTTTCTTTATGTTATTATTGATGCCTGTCATGCAGGTACTTCCTCAAGAGCCAATGATGAAAACATCAGAGGCACTCATGTCGGTTTTACTTATAATAATAAAGTATTTAGACCCTCAACGAACAAGAAATCGCATTACAGAATTGATGCTTCTGCTAAACAAGCAAATGTAATTTTCATAGAAGCATGTAGGCCAGATCAGGTGAATATGGAAATAAAAGTTGAGGGTAAACGCTATGGAGCTCTTTCCTATCATCTGGCAATAGCGATACAGAAGTCCTCTATTAATACAGACCCTCAACTTTTGCTTACCACCTTGAAAAGAGAAATCCTTCTACAAAACAAATGGCCGAATAACCAGAGCCTTGTCATTGAAAGCAGTATACCATAATGAGAATAGAGATTCCTGATAACCACCAAGCATTGAATCGCTTCTTGTCAGAGGAGCGAAGCAAGGTGTTTGCCTATCTTCATAAGGCTTTTCTTGTGGAAGATGTAGATCTTGATGATATCTATCAAGAATCATCAGTTGCCTTATACCTTAATATAAAAGATGGTAAGTTGTCACAGCTGACAAGTTCTCTTTCCACCTATTTTCTACGTGTTTGTATCAACCATACACTGAAGTTCCTGAGCAAGAAGAAACATACGATTCCCCTTTCTGACCAAATCCCCGTTTCAACTAAGCAGGAATTCATAGCAGACAAGATAGATGAATTACACAACCTCTCGACAGAAGACACGAGTCAACAAGAGCTGTCTTTTTCAGAGAGAATCGTTCAAGCAGTTATAGAATCGCTGCCTGAAACTTGTCGCAACATATTCTGGGGCTACTATTGGAACAACTACGACAACGATGTCATTGCAAGCATGTATGGCTTTGCCAATGCCAATTCCGTTAAGACCCAGAAGTATAAATGTGTTAGCAAGTTCAAACAGAAGTATCAAGAACTAATCCGGAAGCACTATGAGTAATATAGAAGACACCAGATTCCAAGTGACGGACGAACGCATCGAACGTTTCCTTCGAGGACAGATGACAACGGAAGAAGAAGCAAGCTTTCGCGAAGATTTGAGGTCTGATTCTGAGCTGTGCGAGCATGCTCGTGCCATCTCTGCGTTACTCAAAGGTTTGCAAGAAAAGGGTAAGCAACAAGACCAGAAAATCATTGATGAGGTAACTGCACAAAAGAAGCCCAGTAATATAAGACGCCTAATCATTTGGACATCATCTATTGCAGCTGCTATTATCCTCGTCTTTGGTTACAAATTCTATGCTGAGAATTCGAGATATGCACGAGTCAATGCGATGTTATCCCCCTACTACGTCCAATATGATTTAGATGAGCTCTCACGAGGCGAAACAGACTCTGTTACCATATCACACCTATACACCCTCTTCAATCGTATTTCTGAGGAGAAGGATATGAAGGAAATTATTGCAGAGCTGGAACCCATCTACGAATCCCTTGATTCTGACTTCACCTATTATCCCTATGCCAACGACATCACCTGGAACCTTGCGCTGGCGTATGTAAAAGCAGGTAACAAGGAGAAGGCTATATCCGTTCTTGAGACTATCGTCCGCGACAATGAGGATTCACCCATCGCAGCTAAGGCAAAGGCTTTAATCCAGACCCTGGAAAGTTCGAAGTAGCAGCAGCATAAAATGCCGCATTAATTTGCGTACGTCAGCTTTTTTATTGACCTTTGCACGCAGGAACATATATGTTTCTATTCGCAGAGTGCATCATGCCACGTGAATTGAGTTAATTAACGGTGATTCATATGACGAGTTATCACCAATTATTAATCAGTTCGACGTTGTTCGTGTCCTGTACCATGCAACATAGAACATAAATTTCTTTTAATTATGAAAAAGGAAATTACAATGTTCTATCTGCATATCGACAGAGAAGGTCAAAATGATACACCCAAAGGACACAACGGCTCAACATTGAGCAAGGTTGCAAGTTGGATTGCTATCATAGACTTTTTTCTGTCTATAGCAGATATGCTTCTCTCCTACCTCATTAAGAAGTAGGAGGTGCGTCCAAGGAGGAAAGGCCTTCTTGGACGCTAATTTAACCCATCCAACATTATAAACGATGCCCAATACTTTGGGGCGTCATATTTCCCATTCTCAACTATACGCAGGTATTGCTGAGCATCTTTAAGTGATTGAAGTTTTGATTTACCACTCATAAGGTTCCTATAGAACTCCACCATAAGGATTTTCGTGGCTTCATCATCAACTTTATGAAGGCTCATCAGAATAGTGTTCGCACCTGCTTTTTTAAAACCGCGCTGAAGTCCTATTATTGCATCATCAAGTCCCCGATCTCCTAATCCTGACTCACATGATGATAATACAATAAGGTCTGTCGCATGAAAATCCAACTCTGCTATTTCCTTCGCAGTCAATATACCATCGCAATCATCGGTCACATTTTTTCTCTGAACAAGTTGATTTCCACCAGATAGTACGATGAAAGAACGTGACAAAGCCTTGTCTTCATAAATGGGGACTTTATTGTTCTCAATTTGAATAAAACTTAAGTTGCCGGAACTCAAATTATCTTGTTCATCTTTATGGCTAATGTTTCCACTATGCGTTGCCAAATGAATTATACCTAAAGGTTTACCAGACATTGCCCTAAAAGAATCTTCTGTCCCTTCATTGCCTGTCAATACCTTTACGTCGCATTTGCTAGCTTTCAAGATGTCTGCTATTTCTTTAACTTCTTCGAGAGAATGAGGGAGGTAATCGTATCCTCCCCTTTCTTTATTACCCGTTTTTTTAATATTCTTCAGATCATAATAATCGAGGCCTCCATAAAGAAGCGCACTTCTGCCAATGTTGTTTTCCGACTTTTTTATTATTTCTTTCGTGGAGGACAAGCGATATATATTATATTGCTCGGATATATTCCTGCATTCGGAGGTTTTTAGATATTCGATGGGAATAAAATCACAAAACGAAGTGGATGAAAAAAATATTTTTTTAACTCCTACTAATTCTGAACTTAGTTTTCCCCAGATTTTATCCCCAAAACCATCATATAGTTTATCAATCTCTGTTTCAGAAAGCCCCTGTTTAGCCGTTTTTAGCTCCACCAGTTTATACATCTGGGGGACATGGCATTTTTTAAGAGTTAGGGCATACAAACCAATGATGAGACTATCTCCCTTTGCAGAATATGAACCTGATGTAACAAGCTCAATAGCTATTTCATCCTCTTTTAAAGATGCTTGAATAGTTTGCCATGTTACATCTGTGTTTGATGACACTTGAGAGGATATCAACAACCCTTTAGAAAACAATAGGTGGTTATACAACAGGGCTATATTCTCTATTGACATATCATTAGAAACATAATATGGGAAGGTCCAATTAAAGAAATCGCTGTATTTATTCCAGAATAGAGATTTCCACCTATCGTCTATCTCATCCAAAGATTTTGAACAATTAACTTTAAAAATGCTTAAAGCTTCGTTCATATATTGAGTGGCAGAATGAAAATCACCAGCTGCAGCATATGTTCCAGCTAAGTATGCAAGGTTCTCACTATAAATATTGTGTTTATCACCATAAATCTTTTTATAGACCTCTACTGCTTGCTTGCAATATTTAATAGCCTCTTGGAATTTTTCACTTTCTTGGTAATATGAAGAAATATTGCTTAATAAATTTGCATATTCAGCATATTCTACCCCTTTGCATTTTTCAATAATCTGAAGAGCTTCTTCTGCCGTTAAGATAGCTTTTGAAAGGTCTCCTCTATTTTCATATAGTGAAGCAAGAATTGATAGTGTTGTTGTAATGTTAATATCTTCGTTACCCAATATACGCTTTTTTATGTCAAGCGATTGTTGACATAGCGCTATTGCTAAGCTATCTTTCATGTATGAATCTGTATAATACCCCGCAAGGTTACTCAAAGAATTTGCATATTCTATGGAATTCTCACCAAATAATTTCTTACGAAGTTCTAATGATTCCCATGCATAACTTATGGCTTTATCATAATCATGTAAATTAGCATAACTCCCTGCGAGATTATGAAGATTTTGAGCATACATATCTATTAATTCCGAATCATCCTTTAATAGTTTTGTAAGATTCTTTCTTATCTCTATTGCTTCTATAAATTTCCCATCATATTCTAAATATCCCGCAAGATTATTGATAGACATTATTGTATTATGATGCCTCTCTCCTAAATTAATCTTTTGTAATTCTACTACTTCTTGCATGATTGAAATAGCTTTTGTAATACTATCTGCCTTCATATATGTAGATGCCAATAGATATTGCACCTCAGCATAGTTTCTATCGTTAATCCCCATTATTTTTCTATATAACAAAGCAGATTCTCTATAAAATTGTATAGACTTCTTCAAATCACCCATGTCTGAATAAAAACCAGCAATAGTACTTAATGTCATTGGATACACAGGTACTTCTTTATTATCTTTTCCGTATAGGATAGCCTGACAATCTAAGGCTTGCAAACCATACTCTACGGCCTTACTATGATTGCCAAGTTTATTGTACAGAAAGGCAATTTGATAAATAGATAAGGATGCTTCCTCGGATTTATTTCCATATAAATATTTTCTTGCCTCCAACTCTTGTAATCTATATTGGAGAGCTATAGAATCATTTACTTTTGAATAAAAGTCTGATAGTTTTGTAAATCTTTGTTCATCACCAATTGAATATGGTTTTGCAAATTGGCTAGAAATGTCTATCCCATATATGTTATATGCTGAATCATTTACAATAAAATCAAAACAATTCAACTTTCCAGTTGATACAGAACTTAGCTTTACAGGAACCTTCATACCATGAAGAAAATGCCGTTTTGAGGGTTGGAATGGGATTCCTGACACACTCTGTATCAAGAACTTTTTTCCTGTTTTCACATCTCTGATAAAAGCTTTGTCTGAAATATTTGCCCATGAACCAGCTTCTGCTTCATAAGTAAAGAAGAGAAACGTAGAGTCTTTTGTAAACTCAACACTATCTAGATGAAATGTGGGGCTGTCAGTCCTGTCAAATACAGGACGAAGATATTTTTGAGCATAACAACCAGTTATGAACAGAATAAAACAAAAAAAGAGAAATAAACGTTTCATAGTATTAATCTTTGCCACAAAGATAAGCTTTTCCACACAATGAAGTATATTATTTATGGTTTAATCTTATTTCATGGTCAGAATTCGGTTACTTTTCAACATGCCGAGGTATAAAGAGTTAAAAAAAGGAACAATATTATGGCACAAGAAACAACATTAACACGCTATTACGCGCCCTCCGAAATCCTGAACATCTATAAAGGGAAATTAACTACAGAGTATTACACAAATCGTCAAGGGCAATTGCGTATATTTATGCAAGGTGTTTATATGCAAGGAAAAGGACAAGTGTATCAAGGATTCTGTTATGATTGTATAAAGGATGCTTCGAGTAATAGTTATTTGAACATAAAAATACCATTGAGCGTACGAAGCCAACTGAAACCAGGCAGTTTAGTAAATATCGCTGGGATTCTTGAATACAACGTGCAGAATGCATATAGTTCTATTCAACTGATTCTCGAAGTAAATTGGGCAGAGACAGTTCAGACAGATGTTGTTTCACAAGAAGATGTCCGAAAAAATGGACTCCTCCTGATGAAGAATAAGAGTAAGGGAAAGAATGTAGATACAATCCTCGAAAGTATTCTTTATGAAGATAAACGACCTGTCATTGGACTGATTATCGCAGAGACAGCAATAACTGAAACTGACTTCAACAGAGGCCTAAATGCTGCTGCCAAAGAAAAGGTGCAGTTCACAAGAATGCGTTGTAGTTTTGCCCGTCCTATAGATCTAACAAGTATGCTTAAGCAACAAGATTCGAAGGGCTATGATGCGATTGCACTTGTTAGAGGTGGTGGAGGCGAGAAAGATTGGGGAGCCCTTGACAATTTGGATGTCCTACAGACAATAGTACAAATGAAGACTCCTGTAATTGCTGCGGTTGGGCACCCAGACGAAAAAGCTTTCATTAAAAAACTTGTAGATAAAGAAATTGACGTACCCTTTGCCTTGGGTACTTATTTCAGCAACATGGTAAATGAGGTGATTGAGCAACGTGCCAAATCAAAGGCAGCGCTGGTCAACGAAGTTAAGAAGCAATTTGAACAGCAACTTACAGAGACTCGTAAACAAAATGTAGCTTTAACAGATCAAATGAAGGCTATGACGAAGGCCCACGAAGAAGGGCAGAAACTACATAACGCCCAACTCTTGGAAGCAAAAAATCAAAATATAAAGTTGCAAACAAGCCTTGACAAAATAAACATTACCCTTGCAGACTTAACTAAAAAGAACACGGACTATGCCAAGCAGGTTACACTCTATTCTTCTCAAATCAAGGATTTAGAACACCAACTAAATTCTCAGCCAGGATGGGGTATGGTTATCATATTAACCTTACTTGCAGCAGGTATTGCAGCTTATTTCTTTTAAATTAAGCCAGCTTATCTTTCTGTATTTAATCTCTTTCAAACTCTCAAACTATTGCGACGTACTTGTCTTTTTCCTTCTAGATGAACTAATAAGAATTTCTTATAAGTTCCCTCTTTGTCGAGTTCTTTATCCGTATAAATATTGGAGATATGCATTGAAACATTCTCCTGAGTAGTCTGATAAATAGTTGCCAACTGCTCTTGCGTCAAGTTCATATAGATTTGTCTTTCTGCTCGCTTAATCGTACCTTAAAACTGCGTTTTTAGGTACTCTCGCTCGGAAAACCGCAAACTTGTTTGCATTTTCGCTCACTTAATCGTACCTTCGTGGCGAAGATAATGAAACAAGAGCGTTATGGCACGATTTGAGATTCACGACCAAATGGGGATGATGGACCTGATACAGGAGATTGGGTTCCTGCCCTTGTTAGACAGTGGTATTAGGGGATTCTCGGCTGAAGAGATGGCCGATGAGGAGTGCCGCTATATGGTGTTCCCCGACGGGGGCTGGGACTGGCCTTTGTGGAAATGGAAAGGTCCCATAGTGACGGGAAGTCCTTGTGTCTATGGCAAGTTCTTCGCTGGAAAGGCAGGTTTCGTAAGTCGAGAATGGTGGCCAGACCTGATGAACTACCGCCGCAGCCGTATGCCGGCACCCGAGGAGGGTTCCATCGAAGACATGATTCTGCAAACGCTGCGTGAGCATGAGAGTCTCATCACAAGGCAGTTGCGTGCAGAGTGTGGTTTCACGGGACCACGGATGCGAAGTCGTTTCGATTCGTATATTACTCGCTTGCAGATGGGTTGCTACATCATTACGGAGGATTTCGTCTATCCGCGCGACCGCCACAATCACGAATATGGCTGGGGATGGTCGTTACTCACCACGCCCGAAGCTTTATTGGGACACGAGGCTTGTCAATGTGACCGCACACCCGAAGAGTCATACCAACGGATGTTCAGTCACCTCTCCTCCCTCCTACCCCAGGCCAGCGAGGCACAAATCAAGAAAATACTGATGAAATGAAAATTTCTTGCTTTGCGTGTCACAAAATGTTTCGTTCTTACGTCTGAATAGTTGAGAGCGCGCAAAAAACGAGTATCAACATTAAAGACCAAGAGAAATGAAATCAATGAGAATTGCCATAATGGCTATGTTGCTGACAATGGGTGCAACGGCCAACGCTCAACGCGAGGTGTTTGACAAATACAAGGACCACGAGGGAGTGAAGATGGTGCATGTGCCCATTCTATCAGGTCGAGTGCATCCTGTACCCATTCGTCCATTTCCTCCATCGGCGCCACATCTTGCGCCTGTCCTCTCATGCCCCAACCGCCATTGGCGCCCTGACACGATACGCCACAGGGCAGAATGGGCAGCGGCTGCATACCTATATCCTCGCACAACTGGAAATACTCGTAGTAGCCGAGGCCCATCGACTGATGATAGCCCCAAGTGTTCTTCATCTGCCGGCGTTGCTCTTTCGGACCGATAGTCTGCTTCCAACGATAGGTATTCCAAAAACCATCGCCACCGCCATGTACTACGCAACCGCCTGGAAAGCGCATGAACTTTGGATGTAGATTGGCCAAAGCCTCAGCCAAATCCTTACGAAGCCCATGTCCTTTATAGGTATCCTGTGGCATGAGCGACACATCGTCGAGAAGAATGTCGCCCTCGGTAAGCAATAGTATCTGCAGAGCTGCTTTCTTACAGTCAGCATTGGGTGTCAGCGTGGCCGTGTACTTCGTCCAATCGGCTGAGGACAGCGACATTGTAGTTTCGCAGAGCAGTTTCGGCTCCTTGCCCCAACCCTGCGGCTCCACAAGGGCGATGCGCACTTGCTTGGCAGCATTGCCAATGTTAGCTGCGCGCATGGAGAAGTCGTATTTCTCACCAGCCTTTACGCAGATGCCGTCGAAGCCGTCGTTCTGCAAACCAAATCCTTTCCAACCGTTGTAGTCGTAATATTCCTTGACGCGCTCGGCATGGAGCTGCACGCTGGTCTGGGAATTGTAGCCGGCGGCCGGCTCCGACTTCGTCGAGGGCTGCACGAAGCCCAATGAATGTCCGGGACGGATTATCCTCCATGCCGTCAGCGGTCCCCAACCGTCGCGTTCGTTGGCATTAAACTCGAACGAACCATTCTGCACCAGTTCGGCATACAAGCCACCGTCGGCACTGGAACTGATGTCCTCGAAGAAGTTAGGTCGAAAGAGCCCCCATAAAAGACATCGTTCAAAACAGATTGCAGGATAAGCGCAAAAAAGAAGAAGAAAACAACCGTTTCTACGGATTTCTTCGTATATTTGCAACAATATGTACCAATATTCAATACGATGAAAAAGAACATTATCAACCATCTGCAGGCACTCGCTCTAATGCTCGTAGCCGCAACAGCCACAACGGGTTGCAACAAATCCGACAATGAGACGACAGAAAACAACGGTCAAGCCATGATTGATTGTATCATGACACGCACCAGCATACGCGCCTACACCGACCAACCCATCGGAGCAGATTCCATTGAAGTATTGTTGCGCGCCGGTATGGCTGCCCCAACGGCCGTCAATGCACAGCCCTGGCACTTTATCGCCATAACCGACAAGGCCAAACTGGAAGAACTGGCTGCCGGTAGTTTCCAGCCACAAATGTTGCAACAAGCCGCTTTGGCCATCGTGGTTTGCGGCGACCTGACTAAGACCCTCGAAGGAGTCGGACAGCAGTTCTGGATTCAGGATTGCTCGGCTGCCACCGAAAATATCCTGTTGGCGGCTCATGCCTTAGGATTAGGTGCCGTATGGACGGCTGCATATCCCATAGAAGAGCGCATCGCATCTGTCAGCGAAGCACTACATTTGCCCTCCACACTCATACCACTTTGCACCATTGTTATAGGACATCCCGCAGAGCAACCAGAACCCAAGGACAAGTGGAAGCCCGAGAATGTCTCCTACAACGAGTACGGCAAATAAATCATTATGGCAAAAGACAAAACCATGTATGTCTGCGAAGAGTGCGGACAAGAATCAGCAAAATGGGTTGGGAAATGCCCTGCCTGTGGGCAGTGGAACACGATGAAGGAGATAAGAGTGGCCGGAGGCCAATCCAAAATTCAAAATTCAAAATACTCTCCACTATCCACTCTCCACTCTCCACTCTCAAACCGTCCCGTGGCGGTTCAGGAAATTGAGGCCGATGCCGAAGTGCGTCTGGACATGGGCGACGGTGAACTAAACCGAGTATTAGGTGGCGGTTTGGTACAAGGTAGTCTTGTCCTTTTAGGCGGTGAGCCAGGTATCGGCAAGAGTACGCTCGTTTTGCAAACCGTACTCCGACTGAAAGATAAGAAGATTCTGTATGTCAGTGGTGAGGAAAGTGCCCGACAAATCAAGTTGAGGGCAGACCGCTTGTCAGAATCCTCTCACCTCTCATCCCTCACCTCCAACCTCCTCATATTATGTGAGACCTCATTGGAGGCTATCTACGAACACATCGAAGCGGAGCAGCCCGACATCGTGGTCATCGATTCCATACAAACCATCTCGACAGAAGGAGTTGAGTCTTCGCCCGGCAGTCTCAGTCAGATACGCGAATGTGCCGCATCACTATTGAAGTTTGTTAAGTCTGGGGGATGCTCCGTCATCCTTATCGGACACATCACGAAGGAGGGCACTTTGGCTGGCCCCAAAGTATTGGAGCACATCGTAGATTGCGTATTACAGTTCGAGGGTGACCAACACTATATGTACCGCATCCTGCGTAGTCAGAAGAACCGCTTCGGTAGTACATCCGAACTCGGTATCTACGAAATGCTGCAAGGCGGGCTCCGTCAGGTGTCGAATCCCAGTGAGTTGTTGCTTACCGAAGGACGCGAAGGATTGAGTGGCATCGCCATTTGTTCAGCCATCGAGGGAGTACGCCCCTTGCTTATCGAAACGCAGGCACTCGTCTCCACCGCCGCATACGGTACACCACAGCGTTCTGCCACTGGTTTCGACAACCGTCGTCTGGGTATGCTACTTGCCGTATTGGAGAAGCGTGTGGGTTTCAAACTCGCCCAGAAAGATGTATTCTTGAACATCGCCGGTGGACTTCGTGTCACCGACCCTGCCATGGACCTCAGTGTTATCGCTGCTGTCCTGTCGAGCAATGTAGATGCTGCCATCGACACCGATACCTGTATGTGCGGCGAAGTGGGTCTCAGTGGTGAAATTCGCCCTGTTGCCCGTCTCGAACAGCGTATTGCAGAAGCCGAAAAACTTGGTTTCCGCCGTATGCTTGTGCCTGCCCAAGGCATAAAAGGGATAGACAAAAAACATCTTAAACTCGAACTCGTTCCCGTCCGTCGCGTTGCCGAGGCCGTAAGGGAACTCTTCGGATAAGTTAAATGAGCAAAACGATGCTTGCATCAGTTATACCATGACGGCGAAGAGTCGAACATGGTCCAACTCTTCGGCTAAACATCTATTTGGGCCATTTAACGACATTTTGTAGAAAGAACCATTCGTGGCTTTCGAAAATTTTGCGTAACTTTACATTCGCAATTGGTTCTCTCCCTTGCATGGTCTTGTCGTAAGACATGACTGGTCGAGTTCAGAGAGATTAAAAGGGAATCGGGTGTAAATCCCGGACTGTCCCGCAGCTGTAAGTCGTATTCTACCGGCAAACAATATGCCACTGAGATTTTCGGGAAGGCGTTTGCGACCGGACGACAAAGTCAGAAGACCTGCCTCTTGCAAGAGTCAACACAAAGCACCCTGGGGATGGGCTGGTGATTCGGAAAATGCAAAACAGGAGGAACAAAACACAGTAAACTGTAGTTGACAATGCCATCGCATATGTCCGCATGACATATCGTGGCACGGGATGTCGGGACAAGGCTGAAGCCAAGTAGTCCCGGCAAGGTATAGAATGTATGAATGATTTTACATGTTCTTAAAATAGTTTTATTATGTTCAAAAATTTCAATGGGTACAATCTGATAGAGGCATACCACCGTATACGCCATATAAAGAAGTACCAACCCAGTAATGTTGTGAAGAAATTGGCAGAGGCTGTTGTCGTAGTCATCGTAACACTCTTCCTCTGGAATCTGCCAAGTAGTGCGTTTGGTATGGAAGGACTAACGGTGATTCAGCAACGCATCATCGCCATCTTTGCGTTCGCCACGCTGATGTGGATTATGGAAGTCGTTCCGTCGTGGGCCACATCTGTAGCCATCATTGGCTTGATACTGCTATTTTGTAGCGACTCTGGTATCAAACCGTTGTGCAACCCCGACGATGTTGGGCAGTTGCTGTCATACAAGGGAGTAATGGCATGTTTTGCCGACCCTGTAATCATGTTGTTCATCGGAGGATTTATTCTCGCCATTGCAGCCACAAAGACAGGACTTGACGCCCAGTTGGCAAAGGTACTGCTCGCACCATTTGGCAAGAAAAGCAACATGGTATTACTGGGATTCCTGCTGATTACTGGTTTGTTCTCTATGTTCATTTCCAACACCGCCACAGCAGCTATGATGCTCACCTTCCTCACCCCCGTATTCCGACAGTTACCGTCTAACGGAAAAGGGCGCATCGCGCTGGCACTCTCCATCCCCATCGCAGCCAATCTGGGCGGTATGGGTACTCCTATCGGTACACCACCCAACACCATTGCCCTAAAGTATCTGAACGACCCTGAGGGACTGAATCTCGGAATTGGCTTCGGGCAGTGGATGCTCCTTATGACTCCTTTAGTCATTCTGTTGCTGTTCTTCGCATGGGTGCTCCTACAGAAGATGTTCCCATTCACACAGAAGACCATCGAACTTACCATTGAGGGAGGCATGAAAAAAGGTATTCATTCGAAGATTGTCATCGTGACCTTTATCGTAACCGTACTCCTTTGGTTACTCGATAGCGTGACGGGTATCAACAGCTATACCGTAGCCCTCATTCCATTCGTTGTATTCTCACTTACAGGTGTTATTTCGCGCAGTGACCTGGAAGAAATAAACTGGAGTGTCATTTGGATGGTGGCAGGCGGATTCGCCCTCGGTTACGGGCTCAATCAGTCGGGTTTGGCAGAATTGGCCGTACAGAGTATTCCGTTCGGGGATTTCTCACCCGTTCTTGTTCTGATACTCTCAGGTCTCATCTGCTACATCCTCTCCAACTTCATCTCCAACTCTGCCACAGCGGCTCTCCTCATGCCGATTCTTGTGGTAGTTTGTGTTGCGATGGGTGACAAGCTCGATGCCATTGGAGGTACATCCACCATTCTGATTGGCGTAGCCATAGCAGCCAGCAGCGCTATGGTACTCCCCATTTCTACACCACCTAACGCATTGGCCTATTCAACCAACCTCGTGGAGCAGCGCGACATGGCCCGCATTGGTCTCATCGTCGGCATTTTCTCGATGGTTATAGGTTATTCTGCACTCTATTTCGCTGGAAAGTTTATGGCATTCTAACGGAGTGTTCAAGAATAGGAAATATTACGGGGATGTGCCAATAAGCACATCCCCGTAATATTTTTAGATAAGTGGTATCTTGGAAATATCAAACTCTGTTTGTCTTTTCGCTCGGTTTACACTATCTTTGTGAACCGAATACATTTTATCGTAGAAATATACTTTTAATCCTACATAGGAATATGAAACACCAATTGACAAAGGTCTTTCTCCTTTTATTATTGCCAACGGCGATATTCGCAGCGACAGAAACGAATGCGTATCAACCGACAAATGAAGTCAGTCAATACGAAGGCTACACGCTGATATGGCAGGACGAGTTCGACAAGGACGGACAACCCGATGAGCGATGGAGTTACGAATACGGATTCGTGAGAAACCGCGAATTGCAATGGTACCAACCGCAGAATGCAAGTGTAAAGGACGGTGTACTCCTTATCGAGGGACGGCGCGAGGTGGTGGAGAATTCTGGTTTCAAGGAAGGCTCCAACGACTGGCGACGGGCAAGACGACAGGCGGAATACACTTCGTCGTGCCTGACAACGCAAAAGAGTTTCCACTTCAAATATGGTCGTGTAGAGGTACGCGCCAAGATTCCGACAGCTTCGGGTTCATGGCCCGCCATTTGGCTATTAGGAAACCATTGGGGGTGGCCCGCAGGTGGTGAGGTCGATATGATGGAGTATTACATCGCTAATGGCATACCTTCTGTACTGGCCAATGCCTGTTGGGGCAGCGAGCGAAGAGGTACACCCACATGGGACTCTGTGGTCGCTCCCCTCACCCACTTCACGAAAAGGGATGCTGACTGGGAAGCAAAGTTCCATATCTGGCGCATGGATTGGGACGAGATGCTCATCCAACTGTATCTTGACGACGAACTGATGAATACAATAGACCTCAGCCAAACGATTAATCAAAGCGGTCGTGAGAAAGGTAAAAATCCTTTTGCCAACGAGGTGGAAGATTTCGGCATGTACATCTTGTTGAATCTGGCCATTGGTGAGAATGGCGGTACACCCGACGACAGTCGTTTCCCATTACAGTACCTTGTCGATTATGTGCGTGTTTACTCACATGATAAAAATTAAGAATTAAGAGTTTGGGGAGGTATGACTAAGGAGTTGCAACTGAGGGTCACGCCAAAGGACGGCTACAACGAGCAGTCGATACGACGATATGTGGCACGCGAGCAGGGATGGGACGAACGAACCATTACTTGTGTGCGGACACTGAAACGAAGCATCGATGCCCGACAGAGAGACATCTATGTGAACCTGACCGTCCGCGTATTCATCAATGAGCAACCACCCGTAGAGGAATATACGCCTGTAGAATACCATGATGTAAGCAACCGTCCACAGGTGATTGTCGTTGGTGCAGGGCCTGGCGGATTGTTTGCTGCCCTTAGACTGATTGAGTTGGGGCTTCGTCCTATTGTGGTGGAACGCGGCAAGAATGTGCGCGACCGCAAGAAGGACTTAGCACGCATCCGTCCTGAACAGAAAGTTGACCCTGAAAGCAACTATGCCTTCGGTGAAGGCGGTGCCGGGGCATATTCCGACGGCAAACTCTTCACACGCAGCAAAAAGCGAGGCAACGGCGAAAAGATTCTGCGCGTATTCTGCCAGCACGGAGCAAGTCCCAGCATATTAAGTGACGCCCACCCCCACATTGGCACGGACAAATTGCCGCGTGTTATCGAAAATATGCGCGAGACGATACTTCGTTGCGGTGGCGAGGTACACTTCGAAACAAAGATGGTAGCCCTTTTAATTCAAAATGAGGCTGCCCCATATGTGGAAGGAATTTGCTGCGCCAATGGAAAAGAGTACCATGGACCTGTGATATTGGCGACAGGGCATTCGGCTCGCGATGTATATCGCTGGCTTTATGATAACGACATCGAACTGGAAGCAAAAGGGCTGGCTGTCGGGGTGCGCCTGGAGCACCCTGCACAACTCATCGACCAAATACAATACCACAACAAACGAGGGCGCGGCGACTATCTGCCCGCTGCCGAATATAGTTTTGTACAGCAGGTGGACGGACGCGGCGTCTATAGTTTTTGCATGTGTCCGGGAGGTTTTGTCGTACCAGCCGCAAGCGGACCAGAGCAGATCGTGGTGAACGGTATGAGTCCAGCGAACCGCAACGGGAAATGGAGCAACAGCGGTATGGTGGTGGAATTACGCCCCGAGGACACCGAAGGCAACGATGTGCTAAAAATGATGCACTATCAGGAGGAACTGGAGCGCACTTGCTGGCAACAGGGCAATATGCGCCAGACGGCCCCGGCACAACGCATGGCAGACTTCGTGAATAATAGCCTCAGCTACGACATACCCGAATCGAGCTATGCCCCAGGACTTATCAGTAGTCCCCTACACTTTTGGATGCCCGAGCCCATCCGTCACCGCTTGCAGGAGGCTTTTCGTTTGTGGGGGAGGCAGAAGCATGGTTTTCTGACAAACGAGGCAACGGTCATCGGTGTGGAAACGCGCACAAGCAGTCCCGTTCGCATCGTCCGCAACGCAGAAACCCTACAGCACACCCGACTGCACGGTCTATTCCCTTGTGGCGAGGGCGCAGGCTATGCTGGGGGTATTGTCAGTGCAGCCGTTGATGGTGAACGCTGCGCCGAATCCGTTGCAGAATATTTAAGAGGATAAAAAAGCCCCGCCTAAATGGCAGGGCTTTTATCTAAATTATCAATCTTTAGAACAACTTGTTGGGATAGGTTCCGTCGTCCACCAGTGACTGGATGCGGGCAACGGTAGCATCACGGTCGGCTGCATAGGTCACACCGAACCACTTGCTTGTGGTATCAAGCACCTCAACGGTGGCTGTCCCTTCATTGATGAGTTTGTCCACCATCAAGGGGATGAAAAACTCGGCCTTCAGGTTCTCCATATTCTTCGGGTTGGACAGAAACTCCTTGAAGTATGCCTCGCTGTGCTCGAAGTAGTCGGGAGTAAAGCCCCACATATTCATGCTGACGGGAACATTCTCACCACCCACGGGCTGCCACTTGCCATCCTCGTCCTTGTAGCAAATTTCGCCATCAACGCGCATAATCTCCGTACGCTCAACAACATCAGTCAGCAGTCCCTGGGCATTCTTGCCGCAGATACCACGAGCAACGCTTCCGTTCTCGCTCAACGTATTGCCTACGCGGAAACCGACCATCGCATACTTTCCCTTGCTACCCTCGGGAAGGTTAGAGAGGAACTTGCCAATGGTCATGAAAGCATCGCGATTGTAGAAGTCGTCGCAGTTGATAACACAGAAAGGCTCCTTGATGATATCCTTACCCATCAGTACGGCATGGTTTGTACCCCAAGGCTTAACACGACCTTCGGGAACACTGAATCCCTCGGGCAGTGCATCCAGCGACTGGAAACATAGTTCACAGGGAACAGTACCCTCGTACTTGGAAAGAATCTGTGTACGGAACTGCTCTTCAAAATCCTTACGGATAACCCATACAATCTTGCCAAAGCCAGCCTTCACTGCATCGTAGATAGAATAGTCCATGATGGTCTCACCGTTTGGTCCCAGACCGTCCAGCTGCTTCAGACCACCATAGCGGCTACCCATACCAGCTGCCAAAAGGAATAATGTAGGTTTCATAATAATTTGATTTTAATGTTATATGTTTTAAGTTTGATGCAAATGTACGAAATAAATCCGAATAGAAAGCAAACAAGACGAGAAAATCGAAGCATGCAGACACGCATCGCAAAATCAATTCTGTTCCAAAGCCTCCATAGCCTGTTCCCATTCGGTTTCGGCCTTCTCTAATTGCTGTTTGAGTCGGCCATGCTTTTCGTAGAGTTCCATATTCCCTGCGCCATCGGGCGTACTCATCTGTGTCTCCAAAATGGCAATGGCCTGTTCCAATTCCGCAACAGTCGCTTCCGCATCGGCCACAGCCTTCTCCAGTTTCTTGCGCTGTCGTGCCTGTGCCTTCTGCTCCTCCCATGTGGCCTTGGATGAAGGCGAAGAAGTATTCTGAGAAACATTCGGGCTTTTATCCCTATCCTCAACCGAGGTATTTATCTTCCATTCCCCTCGTTCTCCGAGATAGTCGTAGATGCCGCCGATATGTTCACGGACACGACCATCAGCAAACTCATACACTCGCGAAACCAGTCCGTCTAGGAAGTCGCGGTCATGACTGACCAGAATTACCGTACCATCAAATTGGCGTATTGCATCCTTCAGTACATCCTTCGAGCGCATATCGAGATGATTGGTCGGTTCATCGAGAATAAGCAGGTTTGTCGGTTCAAGCAACAACTTTATCATAGCCAATCGGGTACGTTCGCCACCCGACAGAAACTTCACTTTCTTGTCGGATGCTTCACCGCCAAACATAAAAGCCCCTAGAATATCACGGATACGGAGTCGGATATCTCCTCGTGCCACACGGTCGATGGTATCAAACACGGTCAACTCTCCGTCAAGCATCTGTGCCTGATTCTGGGCAAAATAGCCAATCTCCACATTGTGTCCTATCTTCAAGATACCTTCAAAAGGTATCTCGCCCATGATGCACTTTACCAATGTCGTCTTACCCTCACCATTCCGACCGACGAATGCCACTTTCTCGCCGCGCCTGATGGTTAGATTCACCTTACTGAACACACGATGGTCGCCATAGGTCTTCCCTACTTCGTCGCAGATGACTGGGAAGTCACCCGACCGCTGACTACAAGTAAACTTCAGCTGCAAGGCCGCATTATCCACCTCATCCACCTCGATGGGTACAATCTTCTCCAATTGCTTGATACGGCTCTGCACCTGATTAGCCTTAGTGGCCTGATACCGGAACCGTTCGATGAAAGCACGAATGTCGGCAATCTCCTTCTGTTGGTTCTCATAGGCACGCAACTGCTGTTCGCGTCGCTCGGCACGCAAGGTAACATATTCGTCATAACGCACCTTATAGTCATATATCTGTCCGCAACTGATTTCGATGGTACGATTCGTCACATTGTTGATAAAAGCACGGTCGTGACTAACCATGACGACAGCCCCCTGATGATTGGCCAGAAACTGTTCGAACCACTGAATACTTTCAATATCAAGATGATTGGTCGGCTCATCGAGAAGCAGCACATCGGGATGTTGAAGCAGTATCTTTGCCAGTTCGATACGCATACGCCAACCACCGGAGAACTCACTTGTGGGGCGGTCGAAATCCTCCTGACGGAAGCCCAATCCAGAAAGTGTACGCTCCAGTTGTGCATGATAATTCATGCCACCCATCATCTGAAACCGTTCGTCCATCTGGGTAAAGCGTTCAACAAGTGCCATATAGCCGTCGCTCTCATAATCTGTCCGCTCTGCCAACTGGCGGTTCATCTCGTCCAGTTTTTCTTTCATCTCCCGAATATGCTCGAAAGCAAGTTCTGCCTCTTCACGCACCGTCCGTTGGTCCGTGAGCACCATAACCTGAGGTAAATAACCGACAGTTGTATCGCGAGGGATAGCCACCGTTCCACTTGTCGGCTGCTGTAATCCCGCAATAATCTTCAGCATCGTACTTTTCCCTGCACCGTTCTTCCCGACAAGGGCAATGCGGTCGCGGTCGTTAATGACATAACTGACCCCAGCGAACAAAGGCCGTGCGCTGAATTCTATATGAAGGTTCTCTATGGAAATCATTTCCCCTTATGGATTCGACTCACCCTCGACATAATTCTCCAAGAACAAATGCTCGCCATCGAACACAGCATAGGTACACTGCGTTATCCAGTCGCCAAGAATAAACAGGCGTGCATCATGACTTAGCATCAGGTCAAGTTCAATATGACGATGACCAAAAAGAAAATAGTTGATATCGGGATGACTTTTCAGATAATCCTTGGCATAAAGAACAAGAGGTTCTTTATCCTCGCCCATATAGGCAGGGTCACCACCTATGCCGTTATTCAGGCTCGGTTCGTGTTTGATACGACTATGTTTAGCCCAGGCAAGTCCGAAAGACACCCCAATATCGGGATGCAACCAACTGAACAGCCGCTGACAAATACGATTATGGAATATGGAGCGAATAAAACGGAATCCACGGTCGGTATCGCCCAGTCCGTCACCATGTCCGATATAAAAAGTCTTGTCGGCAATGGACAAAGTTATCGGCTGATAATGCATGGAAACGCCGCACTCCTTTTGCAGATACTCCCAGCACCAAATATCGTGGTTGCCCGTAAAGAAATGTACTTCCACACCCATATCCGTCAGTTCACTCAATTTACCCAGGAAACGAGTGTATCCTTTGGGGACCACCTGTCGGTATTCATACCAGAAGTCGAACATATCGCCCAACAGATATACAGCCTCCGCCTTATCCTTGATTTCATCGAGGAACCTCACAAGGCGACGCTCCTGCTGACGGGTGTGCTTCAACGCACGGCAGCCCAGATGGGCATCAGAAAGAAAATATATATTTTTCATAGGAATCCTAATTCTAATTTTGCCTCGTCGGTCATCATATCCTTGTTCCACTCTGGCTCAAAAACGAGGTTCAGTTCCACCTTCTCTATACCATCGATAGCCTCCAGTTTCTGTCGCACATCCTCCATGATGAAGTCTGCCGCGGGACAGTTGGGGGCGGTCAAAGTCATATCTACCGCAAGTTCATGATTGTCATCACTAAGCTCAATCCGATAGATAAGCCCAAGGTCGTAGATATTGATGGGAATCTCGGGGTCGAAGACCGTCTTCAACACCTCAATAACCCGTTCCTGTATCTCCAATGCATTCATAGTTTCCCGTTCTCTTTATAACTGTAATAACCGGCATCAGCCACAATGAGGTGGTCCACAAGTTGGATGCTCATCGTGCCACAAGCCTCGGCTACACGCTTCGTTAAATTGTCGTCTTCATGGCTCGGACGCAGATTGCCACTCGGATGGTAGTGACAAAGCACAATGGCCACTGCACGGTTCAATACGGCATGGCGCATCACTTCGCGCACATCTACCGCTGTCCCCGTCAAGCCTCCCCTACTGACCATCACCTCTCCGATGATGCTTTGGTTCTGGCGGAGCATCAACACATGGCATTCCTCCAACGGCAGGTCTCGAAGTCGGGCAAAATATTCGTAGGCATCACGACTGTTGCCGATTTTCTTCTTGTCCAGCACCTCTTCCCTACGCCGTCTGCTTCCCAGTTCACAGGCTGCCAACAAGGTAATGGCTTTAGCCTCGCCAATGCCCTTATAGCGCGCCATCAAGGAGTCTATCGTCATGCGTCCCAATGTATTCAAACTGTTATCGCAGTCTTTCAACACCCGTTGCATCAACCCAACAGCCGTTTCCTCCGCATTGCCACTCCCGATGAGGATTGCCAGCAACTCAGCATCGGACAAAGCCTCTGCGCCATGTGCCATCATCTTCTCCCGTGGGCGGGCTTCTTCGGGCAGGTCTTTTATGTTTACCTTATTCATAGAATGTTTTCTTAAAGGCCTGCAACTCCTCGTTACGGCCACAGATGCAACGAAGCCACCAGGCACGGAGAAATCCCGTCCCGTAGCCCAACAACTGAATAAAGGAAGCTGGGATAGAGAGCAACCCCACACGGATGCTACAATTCCTTATTGCAGAATCGGTAAAGATTATGAGTTTATAGAGCACGATGGGTGCTACGGCTACGAGCATTATCAACCCACCGAACAACATCACGACAGGAGCCATGTTGCAACCTGGATGGCGACAAGTGAGCAAACCCAGTAGAACCAGTAACAATCCGAAAAGGAATACGAGGGAAAGCAAAGCCACACCTATGGTAAACACGGCTGGCAGCAAATGTACCAACTTCAAGCTCTCGGGATATTTCTTATATAGGTTGATGCGTGCGATACCGCTGTTGTGCACCTGACGGAAAAACTTGCGGAAGTCAGTACGACGCTTGTGCCACACCCATGCCTCGGGAAACAATCGGCAACGAGCACCGCTCTTGAAAATGCGGATGCTGAAGTCAATATCCTCACCGAATCGCATGTTGCTGAATCCGCCCAACTGTTCATAAAGGTCGCGGCGGATGCCCATATTGAATGAGCGCGGATAGAACTTGTCGAGTTTCTTCTTACCGCCACGAATGCCACCCGTGGTGAAGAACGAGGTCATAGAGTAGTTGATGGCTTTCTGTACGGGAGTGAAACTCTCGTGGGCACAATCGGGACCGCCAAACGCCTCACAAGGATTCTCTTGCAATTCCTGCTCCACAGCCCCCAGATAACCTTCGGGCAGTACCACATCGCTGTCCAGCACAATTAGATATTCGCCCTGACTACGCTCGGCGCCGTAGTTTCGGGACTGTCCAGGTCCGCTATTGGGTTTCTCAAAATACTTTACATCCAACCGACCTGCATACTTCCCCACCACATCCTCGCAGCGCTCCTGCGAGCCATCCTCCACAACAATCACTTCGAAATCACGGAAGGCCTGTCGTGTCAGACTGTCCAGCAACTCGCCCACTTCTTCGGGACGGTTATAGACGGGTATGATAAGGGAATATCTCATGCCTTGGTTTGCTTCTGAGTACAAAGATAGTGTAAATCGGACACAGAAGCACCAAACTTGCTTGCTTTTCTTGTCTGTTTGCATTATCTTTGCCTAAAATATCGAACAGCCACCTATGACCATACGGAAAGCGACACCCGAGGACACCGAAAGGCTACTTACCATCTATACGCCCTACATAGAGAACACGGCCATCACTTTTGAATACGATGTGCCTACCATAGAGGAATTTCGCCAACGCATCAAGGACACCTTGTGCGAATATCCTTATCTTGTAGCTGAAGAGGATGGATTGGTGATAGGCTATGCCTATGCTGGGCCATTGAAAAAGCGTGCCGCCTACCAATGGGCAGTCGAGACTTCCATCTACCTCGACAAGGATTATCGGGGAAAAGGGTTCGGCACAGCCTTACAAGAGGCATTGGAGGAAGCCCTGCGACAGCGCGGTATCCTGAACCTGTATGCCTGCATTTCCTATATTGACCCCGAAGACGAATACCTATCGCTGGATAGTGTCCGCTTCCACGAGCACATGGGCTTCCAACTGGCAGCGCGTTTTCACCAGTGCGGCAAAAAGTTTGGTCGCTGGTACGATGTTGTATGGATGGAGAAAATCATTGGAGAACACGAATAACAACCATAGAATGAAGAAGACAATCTTTACCCTACTTGCGTTCTGCTTTGTACTGCATACACAGGCGCAAGATACCTTCCGCCCAATGGAAGATGTGAACAAAGTCATAGACCTTACACTCGACTCGCTGGAAAAGGCCGCAACGGCTCGTCCTGTTGCTGGCACTAGCCGCAAGGGAGACAATCCCGTGCTGTTCCTCGTCGGCAATTCGACCATGCGCACAGGTACCCTCGGCAATGGCGACAATGGCCAGTGGGGATGGGGATATTTTGCCCACGAATACTTTGACAAAAGTCGGATAACCGTAGAGAATCAGGCATTAGGCGGTACATCAAGCCGCACCTTCTACAACAAACTTTGGGGAGATGTAAAGAAAGGAATACGCCCTGGCGACTATGTCATCATCGAACTCGGGCACAACGACAATGGCCCCTTCGATTCGGGTCGTGCCCGCGCCTCCATCCGGGGTATCTCAGCCGACGATTCACTGGTCGTTACCATCAAGGAAACGGGCGTACAGGAAACCGTTTACAGTTATGGTGAATACATGCGGCGTTTCGTTCGCGAGACACGCCAACTCGGTGCTCATCCCATACTGATGAGTCTTACGCCACGCAATGCTTACGACGAGCAGAATCCCGGACATATTACACGCGTAAACCAGACTTTTGGCTTGTGGGCCAAACAAATCGCTGAAGAACTGGATTGTCCCTTCGTTGACCTGAACGAGATTTCTGCCGCAAAGTACGACAAGATGTCGGAATGGAAGTTCAACTACCATTTCTATCTCGACCACATCCACACTTCTGCCTTTGGGGCAAGGTTGAATGCGCGTAGTGCTGCCGACGGGCTAATGGCATGTAACCACCCCGAAGTGGCTTCCCTAAAAGCCATGATGAAGACCGAATTGCCCACTACTGGGGTAAAGCGAGAGAAAGGCAAACCCGTAGTATTTATCACAGGTGACTCCACCGTAAAGAATACCGATAGCGACGAAGACGGTATGTGGGGTTGGGGCAGTCAGGCAAGCACCATCTTCGACACCGACCGCATAACCATCGTGAATGCTGCACAGGCAGGTCGTTCATGCCGTTCATACTTGCGCGAGGGACGCTGGGACAAAGTGATAAACGATGTACAAGCCGGTGATTTCGTGTTGATTCAGTTCGGTCACAACGATGCCGGAAAGGAACTGGACCATGGCAAGGCGCGCAACGACATCACGGGTACGGCCGATTCTAGTCATGTCTATCGCGTACAGACCGACAGCGAGGTACGCCACGAAACGGTTTATACCTTCGGATGGTATCTGCGCAAGATGATTGACGATGTACGCGAGAAGGGTGCCACGCCTATTCTCGTGAGCCTTACTCCGAGGAATGAGTGGCCAGAGGGGAAGATTGAGCGCCGCAACGACTCATTTGGAAAATGGTACAGGGATGTCGTGCGGCAGACGGCTGTCGAGTTTGTCGATTTACACAACATCACAGCAGACTACCTCGACGGCATCGGGAAACAAGAAACTGCTTCATATTACAAAAACGACCACACGCACACAAGCAAGAAGGGAGCCCTGCTGAATGCACAGGGCATTGCCAAAGGACTGCGCATGTGCGACAGCGAACTTTCCAAATACCTGAAATAACCATGAACGACGGACTGAAATTCATCTCCTGGAATGTGAACGGCCTGCGTGCCGTAGTGCAGAAAGGCTTCTGCGATGCCTTTGACAAACTCGATGCCGACTTCTTCTGCCTACAGGAGACCAAGATGCAGGCAGGACAACTCGATCTTCCCTTCCTCGGCTACCAGAGTTACTGGAACTATGCCGACAAGGCAGGTTATTCGGGTACGGCCATCTACACCAAACATACACCCCTGAATGTCACATACGGCATGGGCATTGACGAGCACGACCACGAAGGACGCGTCATTACGCTGGAATATCCCAACTTTTATCTGGTCTGCTGCTATACGCCGAACAGTCAGGACGAACTGCGACGCCTCGAGTATCGTATGCGCTGGGAGGACGACTTCCGCCAGTACCTACTCGGTCTCGATGCCCAGAAACCTGTCATCCTATGCGGCGACCTGAATGTGGCACACGAGGAAATCGACTTGAAAAATCCGAAGACAAACCGCAGAAACGCAGGCTTCACCGACGAAGAACGCGAAAAGATGACGACCCTGCTCGGGAGCGGATTTACCGATTCATTCCGTCACTTCTTCCCCACCCTCGCGGATGCCTACTCGTGGTGGAGCTACCGTTTCCACGCCCGCGAGAAGAACGCCGGATGGCGTATCGATTACTTCATCGTGTCCAATCGATTGAAGGACAAGATGCTCTCGGCCGCCATCCACAGCGAGATTTACGGCAGCGACCACTGCCCCGTAGAACTTCGGCTGAAGGTCTAAGATTACTTCTTGTAATAGACGCGCTTCACGCGGTTCGAGACACTGGTCAGTATCTCGTAGGGAATGGTTCCGAGAATATCGGACAGTTGTGAAACGGGCAGGTCCCGGCCGAAGATAACGGCCGCGTCACCCTCCTCGCAAGGCACATCGGTGACATCTATCATGCAGACATCCATACAGATGTTCCCCACATAGGGCGCAGGCTGACCATTAACCAAGCAATAGGCATTGCCGTTACCCAGGCGGCGGTTCAGTCCGTCGGCATACCCAATGGGCAACACGGCGATGCGGCTGTCGCGGTACAGTTTGCCACGACGGCTGTAACCTACTGTGTCCGAGGCAGGCACCTCGCGAATCTGCAAGATGGTCGTCTTGAGCGTCGAAACATTGTTGATGGGCTTATTGTTACGCGGATTCACCCCATAAAGTCCCAACCCGAGGCGCACCATATCGTGCTGTCGCAGCGGGAAATGCTCTATCGCGGCGGAATTGCAGATATGGCGAAGTATGGCATGACTGGGATAGGCCTCCTGCAAGGCATCGGCACCTTGTGTAAAGAGTTCATACTGACGGGCAGAGAAATCGTCGAACTTATCGTCATCGCTCCCTGCAAAGTGTGAGAATACGCTACGCGGCACTATCGCCGTCTGCTTCCTCAACCGCTCCGTCAGTCGAACCATATCCTTTTGCACATCGAAGCCCAAACGGTGCATACCCGTATCGAGTTTGATATGAACGGGGAAGTTGGTGATGCCTTCGCGCTCGGCAGCCTGAATCAGAGCCTCCAACAAACGGAAGGAATAGACCTCGGGCTCGAGGTTATAACGGAACAGCGTCCTGAAGCTGGTCATCTCGGGATTCATCACCATAATGCCCGTAGTGATTCCTGCCCTGCGGAGTTCCACGCCTTCGTCAGCCACGGCCACGGCAAGGTAATCCACACCATGATCCTGCAACAAGCGCGACACTTCCACACTACCCGCCCCATAGGCATCGGCCTTTACCATACAGACCATACGCGTATCGGGACGCATCTTGGAACGATAATAATTGAGGTTCGCAACGATGGCGTTGAGATCCACCTCAAGGATGGTCTCATGCACACGCTCCTCGAGCAAGGCCACCACATCCTCGAAATGGAAGGCACGCGCTCCCTTTATCAGTATCACCTCGTCGTGCAACGCCGCAAACTCACGGCTATTGAGCAAAGCCTCGGTATCGGCAAAGAAATGACAGACAGCACCGGAAGTGCGGAGTATATCGGCATTGGCACACATATCATCTCCCACACCGATAAGGGTCTGCACACCCCGTTGTCCCACGAGCGCAGCCACATGCTGATAGAGCGTTGTCGTTTCCTCACCCGTCTGCTGGATGTCGCTGAGGATGAGTGTATGCCGACGATTGTTCTCGTTGGGACGGCGTTGCATGAAATCGAGGGCGATATCGAGCGAAGCAAAGTCGTTGTTGTAGGAATCGTTGATGATGGTACACCCGTTTTGTCCGGGCATTACCTCAAGGCGCATGGGAATGGGAACAAGTTGCGACAGGCGTTGCTGGATGGTAGCATCTGGCATACCAAGATATCGACAGGCAACGGCACAAAGTTCTTTGTCAAGTTCCCAAGGATTGGTTTCGGGCGGCATCGTGACGGGTATCATCTTGCCCTTGAAACCCGTTTCACGGATGCTGATGTCCACCACACGGTTGCCCGTTGGATAGATGACGGCCTCAGCATGGCTGAAGAGCATCATCTTCTCGATACACTTCTGTTTATACGAATCGAAGTTTTCCTGATGCGCATCGCCAAGCCCCGTGAATATGCCGACGGTAGGTTCGATGATACTTTCCAAGGCCTGCATCTCGCCTGGCTGAGAAATAGCAGCCTCGAAAACACCGATTTCCGTCGTTTCCGACAATCCCCACACACTCAGGGGCACACCTATCTGGCTATTGTAACTGCGAGGAGAACGGGTTACCACCTTGTCGGGCGACAGCATCTGATAGAGCCACTCCTTGACCATCGTCTTGCCATTGCTGCCAGCGATACCGACGACGGGGATCTGGAATTTCTGGCGATGGGTTCGGGCAAGTTGCTGCAGGGCCTTCAGCGTGTCGAGCACCAACAGGAACACGGCATCGGGATAATCTTCCTCGGGCAGTTCGCTGACTACGAAAGAGCGCACCCCACGCTGATAGAGTTGTGGAATGTAGCGGTGTCCATCGTTGCGCTGGGTCTTTAGGGCAAAGAACAAAGTATCCTCTGGCGATCCCAACGAACGACTATCAGTCAATAACCAGTTTATCGTATAGTCGCCGTCGCCCTGTTGGCGGGCTGACAAAATTTCCGCAATGTCTTTCAGTCTATAGTTCATAGTTCACATTCATATCGGGATAATCGCGCTTCAACTGCGCCAACTGCTCACGGGTATTCTCTTGGAAAGTCTTGAAGGAAGGTGCTTCGGGATGCATAGGTCGATGCTGAAGCGAACGGCGCAAGGGTTCCCAACGCGACAAGAATTTTTGCAAGTCCTCGTCCATCCACGCCCCATACAGGCTCTGCCAGATATAATCCACGGCTTGCTCCGAGGGATGGAGCATATCTTCGGCATAAAAGCGATAATCGCGCAGTTCGTCGAGCAGAATCTCGTAGGCTGGGAAATAGGTCACCCAATCGGAATAAGTACGCTGCAATTGTTCCACCGCCAGCAACAGGCGTGCCTTGCTCAACTGACTTTCGTGGAAGCCATACTTGGCATAGCGATAGGGACTGACAGTGAAGACGACCTGCATCGACGGATTCTGTTTGTGCGCCCTCTTCAAGGTCTGTTGTAGTACAGAGACGATATCCTCCGTCGTCAGTTCCTCTTCGGAGAACTCCGTTTGCGGTAAGCGATGACAGTTAGCCACCACCTCTCCCGTCGCCTTATACCTATAATAATGGCTGGTGCCCAGTGTAATAAACAGATTATCGGCCTCAGCCAGTGTCTGGTGCAACAGATTCAGCGCCTCCGTCGTAGCCTTACAACATTCCTCCTCAGAAGTTCGCGATAGTTCGCTGTCGCCCAGCCACGAATGCCACATCCCGTCGGCCGTTACTACATCCGACTCCGCACACGACTTCGCGGCGAAGAGCCGTGCAATGCTGGCAGGATTGTACTGCACACCCAACGGATTGATGACCGTTCTCAGACAAGAATCGACAAATCGTCTGCCAATATGCTCTGCAAAGCAAGAGCCCAGAAACAAGTTCTTGTCGGACAACCGAATCTTCCGCAACGGTTCACCCACCGCTACTGGCGTACGAAACAACTGTTCTCTACTGGCCTTCGGCATCGCTTTCTTTCCTTATCGGTACAAAGTTACTTAATTTTATTCCCAAAACAGATAAAATGCCAAGAAACTTTACTTTCCTATTATCATCAGCTTCGATTCGGGTTACTGATTGCGCACATGACGGGGTAGTTAAGGCGACCATATATTTATACGCTTTAGCGTTTCAATACTTTAAACTTCGTCGAGCTCATTTCCGCTCGGCAGAGTCACGAGTGAGGAAGACCGATAGGTCAAACGAGTAAGGAGAAACGGGATGCTAGTATTACAGCATCGGGTCGTAAGTGACATCGCAATATAGGAGTTGTGCCACTGATATATAATATAGGCATTGCAGCGATATATTGTCGCGATTGCAACAATATATTGCGACTGCACACACTTCGTATTTCAAAGGCTCACGCAATAGTAGTGCGAGGGACGACGGAGTACTATTCTTCCGTGTCTCGGAATAATATTGCGTAAGGCATGCAAATAGTTTACGAGACAGAAAAAAGAATGCCCATCCTCTCGGACGGGCATCCCACTATTGTGTGTATTGCAATTAGATTTGCCTTATTCTGCTGCTTCAGCTGGAGCTTCGGCGGCAGGTGCTTCTGCTACGGGCTCTTCTGCGGGTGCCTCAGCAGGAGCTTCAGCAGGTGCCTCGGCTACTTCTGCTACGGGAGCCTCTACGGCTGCAGGAGCTTCGGCAGCCTTCTTTGAGCGACGGGTGCGCTTTGCCTTCTTCGGGGTCTTGGCCATGTTCTCATCGAAATCGACCAGTTCAATGAAGCAGGTTGCAGCGGCATCGCCCTGACGGATACCCGTCTTGATGATGCGAGTATAGCCACCAGGACGACCGGCTACCTTGTCGGAAATTACCTGGAAGAGTTCGGATACAGCATACTTGTTCTGCAGGTAGCTGAACACGAGACGACGGCTGGCCGTTGTGTCTTCCTTGGAGCGGTTGATGAGTGGCTCGACATATTTACGCAGGGCCTTAGCCTTTGCCAGAGTGGTGTTGATTCGCTTGTGCATGATAAGCGAAATGGCCATATTGGCAAGCATGGCATCGCGGTGAGATGCGGTGCGGCTAAGATGGTTGAATTTCTTATTGTGTCTCATTGTTTAATAATCTTTGTCAAGTTTGTACTTAGAGATGTCGGTTCCGAAAGAGAGGTTGAGACGCTCGAACATATCGTCGAGTTCCATCAAGGACTTCTTACCGAAGTTGCGGAACTTCAGCAGGTCGTTCTTGTTGAATTGAACGAGGTCGGCCAGTGTATCTACATTGGCAGCCTTGAGGCAGTTCAGGGCACGAACACTGAGGTCCATATCAACCAATCGGGTCTTGAGGAGTTGTCGCATGTGGAGAACTTCCTCGTCGAACTCTTCATTGCCATCCCCGTCGGCATTCTCCAATGTGATCTTCTCGTCAGAGAAGAGCATGAAGTGGTAGATCAGTATCTTGGCAGCTTCCTTCAGAGCATCCTTCGGATGGATAGAACCATCGGTAGTAATCTCCAGGACGAGCTTCTCGTAGTCGGTCTTCTGTTCGACACGATAGTTCTCGACTGCATACTTCACATTGCGAATCGGGGTATAGATAGAATCTATAGGAATTACATTGACATCGGTGCAGAATTCGCGATTCTCATCGGCGGGAACATATCCACGGCCCTTGTTGATGGAAATCTCAATCTGCATAGTTGCCTTGGGATCCAAATGGCAAATAACCAACTCGGGGTTTAACACTTCAAATCCAGTCAGATACTTATTAAAGTCGCCTGCCTTAAGCTCAGTGGTCTTCTCGACGGTGACACTAATTTTCTCGTTCTCGAATTCGTTTACTGTTTGCTTGAAGCGAACCTGCTTCAGGTTCAGTATAATGTTGGTTACATCCTCCTTCACGCCAGGCACTGTTGCGAACTCATGCTCAACGCCACTGATGGCAACCGTGTTAATGGCAAAACCATCGAGGGAGGAAAGAAGGATTCGGCGCAAAGCATTACCTACGGTAGTACCAAAGCCACCTTCGAGGGGACGAAATTCGAACTTGCCGTACTTTTCGTCCGCGGCCAACATTATAACTTTTTCAGGTTTTTGAAATGCTAATATCGCCATTATAATCTTATTATTTAGAGTAAAACTCAACGATCAACTGCTCCTTAATATTCTCGGGGATGTCGGCACGGTCGGGCTTGTGGAGATACTTGCCAGACTTGCTATTCTCGTCCCACTCCAGCCAAGGATACTTGCTGTGATTGAAACCTGCCAGAGAAGCGGTGATTACTTCGAACGACTTGCTGCGCTCGCGAACACCTACAATCTGACCCGGAGTTACGCTGTAGGAAGCAATGCCCACAACCTTACCATCCACTGTGATGTGACGATGGTTTACCAACTGACGAGCGGCTGCACGAGTAGGAGCGATGCCCAGACGATAAACGATGTTATCGAGACGGCTCTCGAGATTCTGCAACAGGATCTCACCAGTTACACCGCTGGTACGGGCAGCCTTCTCGAACATCAAGTGGAACTGCTTCTCCAGTACGCCATAGGTGTAGCGTGCCTTCTGCTTCTCAGCCAGCATGACACCATACTCGGAAGTCTTCCTTCTACGATTATTACCGTGCTGGCCAGGAGGATAGTTTCGCTTGGAAAGCACCTTGTCAGCACCAAAGATTGGCTCACCGAAACGGCGGGCGATTCTTGTTTTTGGTCCAGTATATCTTGCCATAATTTTTGTTTTTGTCAGCAAGCAATCAGGATAGCAGCCACGGCTACAGAAAGGAAATGTAAGCCTAAAGACCTGTTTGTTGCTGGGTTCTCTATTGTGTCTGCGTTATTAAACTCTTCTTCTCTTGGGAGGACGACAACCATTGTGTGGCAATGGAGTAACATCTACAATCTCCGTTACCTCGATTCCTGCTCCGTGTACGGAACGGATGGCTGACTCACGGCCATTACCAGGACCCTTGACATAGGCCTTAACCTTTCTCAAGCCCAGGTCGTATGCAACCTTGGCACAATCCTGAGCTGCCATCTGGGCTGCATAGGGAGTGTTCTTCTTAGAACCACGGAATCCCATCTTACCAGCTGACGACCAAGAGATAATCTGACCCTCGTCATTAGCCAACGAAACGATAATATTATTGAAAGAACTGTGAACGTGGAGCTGACCAAGGGCCGTTACCTTCACGTTTCTCTTTTTCGATACGACTGTTTTCTTTGCCATAATAGTAATTCTTAATTGTTACTCGCCTGCAAGGCGACAACTCTTAATTTTTTAATTCTTAAT
>JAGCYD010000070.1 GCA_017960985.1 Bacteroidaceae bacterium | reverse complement strand
TCATCAGGAAATAAGCCACGCGCACCAGCAAGTCGTGGTCGTGGTCGGCAAACTTCAGGGTGCGGAACAAAGCATAAGCTGCAGCCATCGTCTGCGTGCGGACGAGATACGGCACACGCGCCTCACCCTCCTCCACTTCCAACCGTCGGAACAGCCACTGGATGTCCTCGGGACTCTCCATCACAGGCAACAAGTTCAGCAGCGTTTTCTGCGTATCCAAGGCATTGCCCTTGACACAATCAAAGAAAGCCTTAGCACCTTCGGAATGAAGGCGATACACCTTTTCGTTAAACTTTTTGCTTATGGCTTTTAACATCGTGACGAGGAAAGCCTTTGCATCGTACCGCACCAGTTCCAGTATCAATGCCCAGGCATCCTTTTCCGCCAGTTCGCCCACGATGCGTTCACCCAGAATATAGCCTGCCGTGCGGAACTGTGCATTCGACAGCGTGCCTATATATACAACAATGCCCTGCCAGTCCCGTTGCGCCACAAAACTTTGCAGACGCATGTGAATAGCAGGGTTATAATGCTTGTCGATTGTCAATTGTGAGATTTGTCGTAAGACCCATTGACCGAATGGGAGATAACTGTGAACTGTGAACTGTGAACTGTGAACTGAGTTTGAGCCTCTTGTCGGATTCGAACCAACGACCCCGAGATTACAAATCACGTGCTCTGGCCAACTGAGCTAAAGAGGCATAAAAAGAGGGAAAGCTTACCACATCGCGCCGCTACAACCGAGTACCCTTGCTACGGTCAAGTCCTGGGGGATTCCAAGGGAGCATGCCGTGTGGGACTTTCCCATTTTTGTTTTGCGGGGACAAAGGTACGAATAAGTGCCCGAAATACCAAGTATTCCCTTGAATATTTCCGAACCAAAGCAACTTCGTTGCTCAATAATTTGGATTTTTCTGTTCTAATTCGTAGATTTGTCCCCAAATTTAACATAAAATAACTATTAATAAAACAAGCAAAGGTATGAAAACATTACTAAGACACACTTTGAGCCTCGTTCTCGTGCTGCTGACCAGCATGAGTGCATGGGCGACAGCTACCGTACAGATTGGAGGTTACTCCTATACCACTACGGGAGCCATCAGCAACGAGTACATCACCAGCGGTTCGGTGTACCTGGACATGGTAAACAAGAAGCTGACGCTGACCAATGCCATCATCAACACCTACACTTACATCTGGGACTTTGATGAAATGACCATTGAGCTCGTGGGTAACAATAAGATTACCAGCAACAGCTACGCTCTCAATCTCACTCCCACGAGCACTGGCACCGACTTTACCATCTGTGGTAGTGGCACGCTGGTAGCTACAACCACTGACTCTTATGGTATATTTTTCGACAGTTATAGCAATCCCGGCACGCTGACCATCAAGGACTGCACACTGGACATTACTGCCAAATATTCTTCTATGCGTAGTTCTAATAATGGGTCGAGCAATCCCCCAACCTGCGACTTAGTCATCGACAATGCGATTGTAATGGCAAGGGTGACCTATACTTCTGGTACATCCGATGGCGCCATCACAAGTTTCAAGAGCATCACCCTGCAGGGCGGTGCCAAGGTGCAATCTCCCTCCAATACAGAAATTTACGCAAATAACGGCTATGAGTATGGTATCTGGGACAACGCGTACGAAAAAGCCATAAAATCGCTCGTGATTGCCCCCGATGCCAAATATGTGGCACACAACATCACAGTGGGCTCCGCTGCCAACGGTAGCGCCTCCACTAATGTAAGTTCGGCCAATCCTGGCGATTCGATAACTGTCACAGCCACTCCCAACTCGGGCTATTCGCTAATAGGCGTAACGGTGACAGGCAGCAATAGTGGTGACATCAACTGCCCCATCACAATGACCAGTCCCGCCAATTGGGTAAATAACACGGCCACCTTCATCATGCCTGCCGATGCCGTTACGGTAACGCCTGTGTTCACCAACGAATTGACGACAGATAATGCCTATGTGGTGCTGCCCAAGACAGGCTCCACCACCATCGATGCCAGCAACATGGTAGGCGTAGCCTCCTTTAAGGTGTACGACGACGGTGGCGAGGAAAGGAGCTACAGCAACAGCTGCAATTCCACCATAACCTTCACAGCTCCTGCCGGCAAGGTATTGCAGATAGAGGGAACCGTAGACACAGAAGGCGGATACGATTATTTTACCGTCTACAACGGAGCAACAACCAGCGACCCCGTATTGGCAAATATGGTTAGCGGCAGAAATCAGGTGCTGGGAACGCTTATGGGAGGACAAAGTCTTACCCTTAATTTCATAAGCGATGGCAACACCTCCTACAGCGGTCTGGACCTGACGGTGACCGTGCTGACTGTCACCAGCCACAACATCACCGTGAACACGGCAGCGGGCGGCAGCGTGGCGGCTCCTTCTTCGGCAAATACAGGCGAAGAGGTTACGCTGACAGCCACGCCCAACTCAGGTTACGTGCTGACGGGCTACACCATCAATGGTGGCGCTTTGGCCAATAACGGTGCATGGTATTCCAAGACGGCCACCTTCACTATGCCCAACGAGAATGTGACGGTGACGCCCGTCTTCTCGAACGACGTGAGTAGCCTGTCTGTCAACATGCCTGCAGCCAACGGATTGACCGAGATTGATGCTTCGCTCATCGCAAATGCCAACATCACGAAGTTCACGATTTACGATAGCGGCGGCAACGCAGCGCATGCTTATGAAGACCAAGAGGGCACTCTGGTGCTGAACGCCTCATCGGGCAAGGCCTTCATGCTCACAGGACAAGCGCTTTTATATAGAGGAACTTTGTCTATCTATGACGGCAACTCCACTTCTGCCAGTCAGCTTGCCGAAATAACGAATTACAATAGCAGCATATTCAATGATATAAGCACCTTTGTATCTTCTGGCGAATCGTTGACAGTGAAACATGCAACAACCTACCACTATGACGATTTGGAATTGACAGCTTGGGTCATCGACCCTAACGCCACCCACAACGTGCTGGGCGTAGGTGCTGTCACAGGCGGCACAGTGTCGGCCAGCAAGACATCGGCCAAGGCTGGTGAAACCATCACGCTGACCTGCACTCCCAGCACGGGTTACAAACTGGCCAACATCACAGCCACAGATGCCACAGGACGAAATGTGGTGATAAGCGGCGGTTGGTTTACCGAGACCACAGCCACCTTCACCATGTCGGCCTCAGACGTAACCGTAACACCCGTCTTCACAAACGACCTGACGGCAGCAGGCGGTCTGTTCATGCCCGTTCCCGCCACAGGCACCACCACCATCACCGCCAACCAACTGGAGGGTGTGTCGTCCTTCAAGATTTATGGCGACGGCTGCAACCGAGTGCTGGACACAGACAATTTTGACGGCATGCTCGACATCACCGTTGGTGCCAATCAAATCTTCGCGGTATCTGGCTCCGTAACTACTGGAACCCTGAGATTCTACAAGGACAACACCGACGACGAGAACAAAGTGCTCGAAATAATATACAACACTCCTGCCGACCAGACATTTGTCACATCAAACCACATGATTGTGCATCTTGCCACCTCTTCGCAAAACCAGGACAAGTATCTCGATGCCACGATTGAAATCATAACCAACTCAGCCCACACCATCACGGTTAATTCCGCAGTTGGCGGAACGGTTGTTGCCTCGGCAACAGAATCCACTGCTGGCGAAACCATCACCCTGACGGCCACACCTGCCTCGGGCTACAAGTTGCTGGGCTTTACCGTGAACGGAGGAGATGTGGAAGTCACAGGCGGCACATGGTACAACAATGTGGCTACCTTCGTTATGCCCAGTGGCAATGCTACTGTGGTGCCTGTCTTCACCAACAACCTGACGACAGACAACCTTTACATCAACATACCCAAGACGGGAGAATTTGTACTATCGGAAAGTAATTTGGAGAATGTGCTTTCCTTTAAGGTATATGACCACGGAGGAATAGATGCAAATTATGATAATAGCTGTAACGGATACTTGAAGATGGCAACTACGGGAGCTGTATTCAAAGTTTCAGGTACTGCAACCACAGAAAGCACACTATATGACTGGCTGACCATCTACGATGGTGCTGACAACACGGCTGCTGTGCTGGGTAATGAGAAATACGGCTCTAACCCTGTTGGTGAAACCATACCAGAGTTGACTTCCTCGACAAATAAGCTCACGTTGTATTTCAGAAGCGATGGAAGTACCACTTATGCGGGTCTCGACCTGACTATCACACTCGTTGGCGCTACACCTCATACCATTACAGTAACCCAAAGCACAGGTGGCACCGTTTCGGCTCCAGCACAGGCCTACCAAGGAGATGAAGTATCCCTTACCGTAACACCTGATGCAGGCAAATATCTGTCCAGCATCTCGGTGAATGGCGTGGTCAAGAATTTTGAATGGGATCAACCGAATACATTCATCATGCCAGGTGCAGATGTAACTATCGTGCCCACCTTCTCCAACATGCCAAACGATTTAACAGTAACTATTCCATCGACAGGCAAGAAAGAGTCTGCTATCCCCTTGGGCATGACTACATTCTTGGTGAAGGACGAAAATGGTGACAGTGATTATGAAAATAATTGGTCTGGTTATCTAACCATCACAGCACCTATAGGCTGCACGATGAATATCGAAGGTACCTGCTTCACTGAAGGCACATCTTGGGACTGGCTGATCATCTACGACGGTGCCGACGACAACGCCGATGTGCTGGGTGAAAACAAGTATGGCAGCACAAGTGGCACAACCACACAAGTCACTGGCCTGACCACCACAAGCAATGTAGTCACCTTCTGGTTTAAGAGCGACAGCAGCAATACGGGAGCAGGTCCTAACCTCACTATCACCCTGAATTCACCTTCGGCTGGCGACGGCGATGTGGATGACGACGGCGATTTGGACCTCGACGATATCGAAATCATTGCCGACATGATTGTAGGCAAGACCTCCAAGACCAATGCAGCCGACCTGAACGGCGACGGGAAGGTCGATGTAGCAGACTTGACCAAGGCCGTGAACAACATTCTCGGGAAATAGATACAAATCCCATAACAAACAAAGGAGGCGCACCCCTATGGATGTGCCTCCTTTGTCTTTTACTCGGTGACTCCGTCGCCACCGTCGTCGTTTCCGTCGTTGCCACCAGTAGAGGCGCCGAAGATGCCCTCCTTGGCCTTCTTCTTGGCCTCCTGTTGCTCCTTGCGGGTCATCACATACTCGAACTCCGTGTCGGTGTTCAAGGCAGAGTTAGCCTCCTCCGCGATGCTGCAGCGCAGGCTCACCTTCTTGATTTTGGCAGCGGGATAGTCCGTAGGCTTGTTCTCGCCCTCGGTCAGAGCCATAGTCTCGCTCGTGATGGAGTTGGAAAACTTGCACAGACCGTCCAGACTGACGCTGTAGCCCGACCTCAGCAATTCCACAATGCAGCCCACCATGTCCGACAGTACGCCGTTGATGACGCCCTGTGAGAACACCGTGTTGTGCTCCGACATGTGTTTTGCCAATAGGCGTAGGCCTACCGTCTCTCTCGACTGTGCCACTGCGTGAACGCCCAGTGCGCTCTCGGGGTCGCCAGGTGTAAGGGGAATGTACCCGATACTGTAGGGGATGCTCCCAATGATTTTGTTTGCTATGATTTGGTCTCCTTTCTTTGATGATTACTACTTTTTAATTTCTTTGATGATTATCACTCGCTCGTCACCGTGCACTGCAACGGTATTCTTCGGTGCTCCGCAATACTATTGTGTGGCCACTTGCAATACTATTCTTCGCCCCTCTGAATTACTATGTAAAGATAGTAAAAAATCATTAATTGTGCAAGGCTTTAACTATCATTTTTTAGAGTAGCAATAATTTTTTTATTTGTGGCAATAAAAAATTAAAAATTTTTTTATAATTTTAGTTCGTATATTTTTGCTATTATCAATCTTTCTTTTTAACTTTGTTTCCAATAAGAAAATATTTTACATATATAGATTATGAAACGAAGACATAAATTGTAAGGCTAAAACCATAGACGGCTTCCTTTATATAATATATAGGATACGCGATTAAGGAAACACGAGCCGTCCCCAATTTTCCACCAACTTTGCTCATATTTGCATGGCTGGCGGAATTTTTTTGCTTTCAAAATCAAAGGTTCGGGTAAGGACCGGGCAAGTCTGGCCAAAAGGAGTGTGACAGGCTCTTGGCGATGAGGTTAGGCGGTTCATAGTTAACAAAAAGATGTTATTTAAAAAGATTGTTTTATGAATTCAAAATTTGCAATTAGCGAGAGCTTTGCATCAAGGGTTGCCACATGTACCCCTGAGTTGTTGAGCCAGGCTCTCAGCAGCACGAAGACAGTGGGCATTCGTGAAGAGATAGCACGATTGCAGAGAGAATTAAGCGAGGGAGTTATCTCGCCCTCGGAGTTTGAAACCAAGAAGGATGCCGCTAAGAAGCGTAGTTGGTGCATCATGCCTCATGCCGACTTCCCCAGCGGAAATCGTCGCAACGAGGATGCCGTGCTGAGTGGACTCTATGGCTTCGATATCGACCACATGAAAGAAGACCCCCGTGCGTGGTATCTCCAGAATGTGGCAGGTATGGAGAAGGAGGCTGGCATCGGCTATGCAGAAGTATCGCTCAGCGGCAACGGACTGCACATCATCGGTCTGTGTCCCGAGGGGCTGAGTATCGAACAGAGCCAAGCGTGGTTGGCAAATATGCTCAGTGTTACCGAGTATGATAAGGCCTGCAAAGACCCTGCCCGCTGCCTTTTCCTTTCGGGAAATACCCTTCACCGCGACGATGAAATGCTTTTTTCTGGTATTGGGCGACCCACCCTGTCAGCAAAAGAGTTGGCAGAAGTCAGTTCGGACAAGACAGACAAGACAGACAATTGTCTGTCTGTCTTAACCGACAACTACAAGGGTGTGTCCTACGACGAAATCGTCAAGGCACTAGTGAAAGAGTTGGGCGGAGAACCCGTAGAAGGCGACCGTAACAACTTCATCTTCAAACTTGTAGGCAGACTTCGCACCATCTGCGACAACAATCCCGACCTCCTGCTTCACATCACTCCTCGCTTCGGATTGGACGAAAATGAGGTGAAAAACATCATCAAAAGTGCCACAAAAGAGCCCGTAAAATGCCTCCATCGCGAGACAAAAGCCGTTTTGTTGGCACTGGGGGTTGAAGATGCCAATTGTTGGCGTGTTGACGACGATGTCATATATGTGTACGAGCAAGAGGTCATGCGCAATCTCCCCTCGGGACTGAAGGAAATCATCAAGCCCATTCCCGAGAACAAGCGCATGAATGTCCTCTGTGCTGTGCTGCCCGTGTTGGCAACATACGCCGAGAACATCACCTTCCACCACGCTACAGGCGAGGATGGGTACATGGCACTCAATGCATCTGTCATCGGCGACTTCGGCAAGGGCAAGTCCCTGCTCTGCAAGTCTGCTTGCGACCTACTTCTTGCTCCCATCAACGAAGAGGACACTCCAGGGTGGGCTGCAAACGAGAAATACTACGAAAAGCAACAGACACGGGCGGCAAACGACAAGATTGACAGCAAGCCGCACCCCCTCATTCGCAACATCGCGAGTGTGGCAACGGCTCCCTACATCTTGGAACGCCTAAAACATAGCAAAGGGCACTGTTTGGTATGTGTTACCGACGAGGTACAGGACATCATCAGCAACCCCACCGACAATGCCGAACGCAGCAAAATCCTTCGCAAATCGTTCGACCAAACGGTACACACCGTCGGGCGTGTAGGTAAGGACAGTGTTACGGGAAAAGTCCGTGTGAAGTTAAACACCACCGCCATGGGAACAGTCAGCGCCATGCAGTCGTTCTTTGGTGAGGGTAATGTAGAAAACGGTTTGGCTTCAAGGTTCATCATCTCCTTCCTCCCGCATGAGGTAGGGCAAAGGTGGCTGAACTATCGCCCCTACGATGCGAAAGCACAGGAATCCGCTCGGCAACTTACCGAAACCCTGAAAAATCGTACGGGAGAAGTGAAAACACCGCGCATCGACAAGGCTATACGCCAGTGGTGGGAAGAGAAGAACCAACTTGTCATCAAACACGACGACGAGGTACTTGGCTCACTCATCAACCGCATGGCAGTCATAGGTCATCGTTGTGGCGTGCTGTTTCATATCATGACGGGCAAGAAAAATGAGACCAATGCCAGCATAAAATTCGCTCTGCTCATGGCAGAATACACTTTGCGCGAGCAATTACGGTTCTTTGGCAACACCTTAAAGAAGATAGCAGAAAAACAATCGGCAACGAAAATACAAGCGCCCAGCACCAACAAGCGATTGTTGGAAGTGCTTGATACCGAGTTTTCGCTTGATGAGGTAACTGCCTTAAAACCAGGTGTTAAGCCTGCGTCCATAAAGCGCATGATAGACCGCTGGAGGATGGAGGAACTCATTACACTCGTCGGCGACAAACGCTACCGAAAGGTGTAAACAACACCAAAATCTTTTTCATAAATAAGTTTTTTAAGACAAGACAAGACAGACAATTGTCTGTCTTGTCCTTTTTGTCTTTCTTTGTTTGTTCTTCCCGTTTTCATAAATTATTTATATCTTTGTAATCGAAGAAAACACAACATTATGGCAAAACAAGGTTTTATCTACAAATACACATTCTCTAATGGTATGGTGTACATCGGTTCAACAACAACCTCTGTTGAAGATAGTCACTACAACCATATGTATGCATCCAAGAATCCCATGAAATGGAAAGGTGTTGTTGACTGGGCAATATCTGAATATGGCGAGCCAACCGTCGAGGCAATAGAAATGGTAGAAGTGACTGACGAAGAGGCTGGTAAATTAAGTAGACTCCTTAAGTATGCTAAGGAAAAATGGATTAAAGAATATGATTCTTTCATTGAAAACGGGAAGGGATTTAATGTACGAGGAGGTGGAAGGATGGTACATTGGGAAAATTATGTATTTCAGATAAAAGGGGATGAAATCTATAAACAAGAAAAGTGGGATGAAAAGATAGATGAAGTTTGTGGTATACTCCAATCAATAGGAAACAAAGTGTGTTATACAAAAGAGAAACTTACCCAAGAAGAAGAGCGTATTTGGTATCGCCTTAAATTTATGGAGTACGATTGGGAGGGGGATGCGGTAGGAAAAACTTCTTTTAGTTCTTTCTATAGGAGAAACAAGGATGAGGATTGGGGGGATGTCCCATACGAAACGCTGGAAATTATAGAAAGTAAAACTGCATCAGCAGAAGAAAAGAAAGAAGCGAGACAAATCCAAGAAGCCTGTTTCTTTAGCAAGACGATAAATAATGCCGTTAAATGTTGGGTAACAGATATTCGTAACAGCATCTCGGACAAAGTAAAGAAACAAGACCCTGCATTGGCGGAATTATTGAAAATTAGGGAGGAAAGGAAAAGAGATGGGATAGATAGGGCAACACTTAAGAGGTCAGCAAGATTCTTAGACCGGCTAATGATGAAAATGGAAAACAAATAAAGGTTTAGTCGTTTTTTCACAATCTTTACCTTCGCTCGATTTTCACTACTCTGAGCCTATGCAGGCTCTTAGATAGGAGGCACCTCGGGAATACAAATCTAAAGCAGCATAGCTCTGCTATTACGGCCATTAGCCTTTATGCCGTTGCCTCACATAAAGACAAACAAGTCCGTCTTTATTGTGCCGGCAATAGCATTTCACTGCTTTAGATTTTGTATTCCGCTCGATTTTCACTACCTTTGCCGCGCTTATTGTATGTGCACATGTACATACACGCACACGCGAATGAGGAAGACCAAGAAGTTTGACAAGGAGCAGGCAAGGGCTTACGCGATGCAGTACGGGCTCGTGGTGGGTGTGGTCTGCCTGGCCAGTTTCCTCTGCACAATGTATGCGGGCAATTCGCTGCTGATGGCACAAACGGGGAACCTGCTGGGGCTGTTTGCCGTCATGACGGCGGGCACGCAAATTAGGATGTACAGGGCACAGGTGGCACGGCTCAACTTCCGCCAGGCGTGGTACATGGCTATCTTTATCTACTTGTTCGCGATTATCGTGACGGCACTCGGACAGTACCTGTATTTCGCACTGCTGGACAACGGCACGCTGAGGGAGCAGATACTGACGATGCTGGAAACGCCCGAGTACCAGAAACTGCTGGCACAACTGACGGGAACGACCGACACGGACGAAATCCTACGCAGTACGGCTGACCTGATGCAGAGCCCGACGCAGATGACCGTTCAACTGATGTGGATGAATGTCTTGCTGGCCCTGCTGCTGAGCGTCCCCACCGTATTGATTGGAATCACGGGGGAGAGAAAAGGGAGTTCATAGTTCACAGTTCACAATGTATAATTCATAATATATGGACTTATCAGTTATCATTCCACTCTACAACGAGGAAGAATCGCTACGGGAACTCTACGAATGGATTGCCCGCGTGATGGCGGAAAACGGCTTCTCCTACGAGGTCATCTTCGTGAACGACGGCTCCACGGACGGCTCGTGGCAGGTCATCGAAGAATTAAAGAAGGAACATCCCGAGGTGAAGGGCATCAAGTTCCGTCGCAACTACGGCAAGAGCCCTGCCCTATTCTGCGGATTCGAGCGTGCACAGGGCGATGTGGTCATCACGATGGATGCCGACCTTCAGGATTCGCCCGACGAGATTCCCGAACTGCGCCGCATGATTGTGGAGGATGGATATGACCTCGTGAGTGGCTTCAAGATGAACCGCCGTAAAGGCGACCCTCTGTCGAAGACCATACCCACGAAACTGTTCAACGCCACGGCTCGCAAGGTGAGCGGCATCAAGAACCTGCACGACTTCAACTGCGGACTGAAGGCCTATCGACGCGAAGTCATCAAGAACATCGAGGTCTATGGTGAGATGCACCGTTATATCCCATACCTCGCGAAG
>JAGCYD010000069.1 GCA_017960985.1 Bacteroidaceae bacterium | reverse complement strand
TTCGTATAACCCCGACTCAGCAAGTTGTTCCAGATGGCACTTCCTACAAGTCCTCTATGGCCTGCCACGTAAATCTTTGAATCTTGATTTAATTGACAATTGACAATTGACAATTGACAATTATTCTTTACTTGAGTCATCTTTTAGCTTTTTTATGATAGATGTTAGTAATTTAATAAGTTCTACGCAGTCGTTATTGATTGATGAATACTCCTTGTCGTCTAGATAGCCAGTAGCATTCAGTAAGTCAAGCCAATATTCTGTTTCGTCTGCTTCTTTCAGTGCGATATTTAGTTTATTGATGAAATCCATCTTGCTTTGAGCGTTCTTGCTTTCACGAGTATTCGCACCGATACTTGTACCACATCGGAGTAGCTGTTTAGACATTATGTATTCTTGCTTTTCATCGTGCAAATATTTGTAACAACGTATAATGCGAATGGCAAAATCCCTGCTTTTCTTTTGAATTGCATTCATTGTCTATCAATTATCAATTATCAATTGTCAATTGTCAATTATCAATTACTTCACGATTCCTTTCTCAAGATATTCGGCCAAGTTCGTGCGTACTTTCGCCGCAACTCCCTCGCCTGCTACCTTCGCCATGTCGCTTTCAACCATGATTTTTACCAAGTCTTCGAAACTCGTTTTATTCGGATTCCAACCCAGTTTGGCTTTCGCTTTCGTCGGGTCTCCCCATAGATTGACCACATCGGTTGGGCGGTAGAAGTCCTCGCTGACACGTATCAGTTCCTTGCCCACCAAAGTCTTGCTCACATTACCACGCACCTTGACACAAACGCCCACTTCGCGTAGTCCTTCGCCGCGGAACTCCAACTCAATGCCGGCATGTTTGAAGGCATAATAGGCAAACTCACGGACGCTGTGTTGCACACCCGTAGCGATGACGAAATCCTCAGGTTTGCTATTCTGAAGTATCAGCCACATGCATTCCACATAGTCCTTTGCGTAGCCCCAGTCGCGCAATGACGACATGTTGCCCAGATACAGACAATCCTGCATCCCCTGAGCAATACGGGCAGCCGCCAGCGTTATCTTACGCGTCACAAACGTTTCTCCACGCCGCTCGCTCTCGTGATTGAACAGGATGCCCGAACAGCAGAACATGTTGTATGCCTCACGATATTCCTTGACAATCCAGAAGCCGTACAACTTGGCAACTGCATAAGGAGAGTAGGGGTGGAACGGCGTATTCTCGTTCTGCGGAACCTCCTCCACCTTGCCATACAGCTCCGATGTCGAAGCCTGATAAATGCGGCAAGTCTTCTCCAATCCGCAAGCGCGGACTGCTTCCAGTACACGCAGCACACCCGTCGCATCCACATCGGCTGTAAACTCGGGCGAGTCGAAACTTACCTGCACATGACTCTGTGCCGCTAGATTGTAAATCTCATCAGGACGAACCGCCCCGACCACTTTCACCAACGACATCGAGTCGCCCAGATCACCATAGTGAAGATGGAAGTTCGGATGTCCCTCCAAGTGTGCGATACGTTCACGATAATCCACACTACTACGGCGTATGATACCGTGTACGTCATATCCTTTCTCAATCAGAAACTCACTCAGATAACTGCCGTCCTGACCCGTCACACCCGTAATCAATGCACGTTTCAAGTTGCTGTCATCGTGAATCTTCTCGCCCAAAGCAGACTCTAACAGAGTGATGGAACTACTCGAAATGCCTACTTTTCCTGCAAACCAACGCGAGATAACTGTCTCGTCTTTCCCAATCATATTTGCCAATTCCCTTTGGCTGATACCCCTGCGATTCATGATCGTCTTGAGGCTTTTAATGATGGTGTCGTCTTTCATAACTTTATACCTTATTATATTGTTTTCTCAAATTTTTTGCAAAGTTACGAATAATTTCTGGTACTTGACATGGAAACGTCAAACTTTTTTAGCACTTGACAAAATTTGTGTCAAACAAAGACTTTTCTTTCCTTTTCTTCCTCAGTATTGAAAATAATGTTGTAACTTTGCATATCGAAAAGAACAAAAGCGATGAACGAAACCCTTCATAAACTCTATCCAATGCTGTTCAATCCGAACCGCAAAACGCTAGTGTGGGGAACCGAAGATTGGACGGTGAGCGCCGTACCAGGGAGCGAGTCGGTCGTGGAGAATGGTCACTGGGCAGGTCGTCTTTTGCCTGAAGTCATCAGTCAGTATCCGCAAGAGATACTTGGCAAAGAAGTAGCACGTCAGTACGACAACCAACTGCCGCTTCTCACCAAGATTATCGATGCACGGCTCGATCTCAGCATACAGGTACATCCCAACGACGAGATGGCGCAGCGCAAGCATCACAAGATGGGAAAGAGCGAAATGTGGTATGTGCTCGATGCCCAGCCAGGTTCGCATCTCTATGCCGGATTCCGCGAGAAGGTTAGCCCGGAGGAATACAAGCAGCGAGTGGCCGACGGCACCATTACCGAGGTGCTTGCCCGTCATGAAGTCCGCCAAGGCGACATCTTCTACCTCCCAGCCGGACGCGTTCATGCCATTTGTGGAGGTATTAAGTTGGCAGAAGTGCAGCAGTCGAGCGATGTCACCTATCGCATCTTCGACTATAACCGTCCCGGACTCGATGGGCGTCCTCGCGAACTGCATACTGAATTGGCAGCTCAAGCTATTGACTATCACGTCTATCCCGAGTATCGCACAGAGCATCAGGAGTCGATGAACGAGCGCGACAAGTGTCTCGATACTCCTTATTTTAGTATACGCATCATTGAAGCGTCACAACCCTTCCATCGCAATGTTGTCAAGTACGATTCCTTCTTCATCCTGATGAATCTCCGCGGCGACTGCACCATCCGCATCCGCAGTACAGAAGACGAGGTGCGTCTGCCCGAAGGTGCCTCGTGTCTCATTCCAGCCGCAATAGCCGACTACGACATCATCCCAATACACCATTCGACCAAAGTACTCGAAGCGTTCATCAACAACCGTAAGTCGCTTAAGAGTCTTATCTCCGACTTCTTGCACTGGACTTAAAAGACAATTGATAATTGATAATTGAGAGGGATTGCATATCTCTGGTCCTGCCACGGGGCAGTTTTACATAAAAAGAGAGTCTCAAAGATTGAAAACAAGCTTTCATCATTCGAGACTCTTTTTCTTTGTGATTCGGTTGGGATTGAAGGAGCATTTCCGTCGAACCCTTTATAACTTATTGGAAACCAACACCTTACGTAATTCTATTTACGAAGTGTTGTCCATATACTCTAATTTTGTACTATTTTACGAGGGCAAAATTACGCATTTATTTTTGAATAGCAATGCGTTTTTCCCAAGAAAATGCATTTTGACACCTTATAGTATATAATATAGGGCATTTTGTCTTTCTTCTTTCCCTTGTTAAACCGCCATAAGCCGACGGCCTATGCTGTGGATTCCGTCAAT
>JAGCYD010000068.1 GCA_017960985.1 Bacteroidaceae bacterium | reverse complement strand
CTGATGTCTATTTGTCCGATAGCAAAGGAACAAAACACCACCTAATGAGTGCAGAAGGTATACAGATTGGGAAGCTGAAACGACTGCCACAGCCTGGGCGGATGGAATTTGCCTTGAACTTCGAGCCATTGCCAAGGGGGGAAAGTGTGTTTGATGTCATTGATCCAGTCACTGCCGACTTGCTGGCATACGGCGTGCATAACCCGAAGAAGACAAAGGCGAAGACTTTAACTCAGCCAATGGCAGAGAGTAGTAATGTGCCCGACACATGGAAAAGGGATATGGTAACCCTCATTGGGAGATTGCACGGCTATGATTGTCGCAGACAGAGCCGCATAATGGAAAGTCAGTACCATCCTCTTGGAACAACGGCAGATGCTCCATCCCGAAATTCGGCATGGATTCATCCCGATGGCTCTTTCACAATGTGTTATCAGGCCGATCGTCCCTGCATGAGTTATCTGTACGGCGGCGGGTTCTCCATCCCCTATTATGCCGTGCCTGGCGACACCTTATATATGGAGATAGACATGGATGGACGAAGGTATGAACCTGCACGGACACGCAGTGCCAAAGGTCTGCCCACTCACGAGGGAATGCTGCGTGCCTATCCCTTCCACCTTTCCTATGAGGATTACTTCTGGCAACACAATAAATACATGACACAGGAGGATTTTCTCGACCAGCTGGCAAAGGAACAAACAGAATGGGAAGGCATACTGAACTACTTAAGTCGGAAGTACACCTTGACGGCATGGGAGAACCACCTGTTGCATGAGCGTATGCGCATGACCTTTGACCGTTACCGTCTGATGTATGTCTCTGAACGTGAGTCGGGCGAGTCGTGGATTGTACAAGATGCTCTTGGACGAGGCATTAGTTCGGAAGACCTGGACGAAGCGCCGAAAGGACGGTATGACTTCCTTCGCAATGTGAATATCGAGGATAGCACGCGTTACATGATAGAGTCCGATATGTTTGCGCTGATAAACACAGCAAGCCGCCTCCGCGGAGGTTCTACTGATGTGAGGTTTGCTGAGGACGGCGACTGGAAGGCATACGAAAAGAGGAAACTCTCTGCCCTGTTCCCTGGACAGAATCTTGCATTGGCTTATCAGGTATATGACGGTCAAGAAAAGCATAATGGCAATAAAGGCCCTGTTTACGATAACATTCGTGTGCCCAACGACTTGCTGCTTCCCTATCGCGGTAATTTTGTTACCTTGTTCCCAGTTGTGCCGCAGAGGTATCCTCTCAAAAATCTGAGGGAGACGCTGGCCAAGAACCGCGTCTATGCACATGTGGAACCGAGGATGAAGTTTGTCTATCTCATTGACCGAGATTATGAAGATATGGATGGTATGGATGATTTGCTTCGGAAACTTGAAGGCGAAGAAGTGATTCGGGTGAGCGATGAAGAGTTTGGCAATATCATGGAAAGCCTTTGCCTTACCGAACATGGATGTGCTACTTTCGATGAAGAAGGTCGTATGTGTCGAAGAACGTTCTATTCCAACGATGCCGCGAATGCTTATGACTACTTGATTGAAATTGGACGAAAACTTGACAAGAATATAAAACCATAAAGCCATGAATAGGTTTCCTCTTTTCCTTCTGCTTTGTTTTGTTTCTGTCGCTGGAATAGCGCAGAATAGAGACTACACCGCTCGCATCGTTGATGCCGACACGGGGGAGCCACTCCCTTGCGTCGGTATTTTTGTTAGTAGGGAAAATACTACGCTGACTAACTTTGACGGGGAATTTCGTATCAAAGCGCTGCCTTCCGATACATTGCGAATGACATGTGTTGGACATAAAACATTACGGCTTTGTGCCAACGAACTCCCCCAAGTAGTGGAGATGCAGGTAAACGAGGGAAGAATGAGCGAGGTGACAGTCATGGGCATGGAGCGCTTGCTTTCTGACGTAGCACGAGAAACCGAAAAGGCATACAAGAAAACGAAGAAAAGTCGTTCACAATACTTCTATCGACAAACCACAGTAGTAAGGGAACGACAAGACATTGTGGAGGCATTTGTAGATGCTCGTTCTACCGTAAATCTTCGCGACCTGCATTTCTTTAGTGGGCGACACGGACAGACCTGGGAGACAGGACAAGCAAAATCATCGCTCTTTTCGAACCAAAACCTGCATCATGTGCTGGAACTTGCCCCCATGATTTTCGACTCAGAGTTTTGGGGCATGCTAACAACCCCACTCTGCAAGGGGCGCAGTATCAGCCAATACCGCGAATTATATGACATCGAAGTTGAGGAAATTTCCCATGAAGGAAGAGAACTCTACAAGATAGTGCTTCATTCGGTAAAGAAAGAAACGCCTATGATGGTAGGCACGCTCTATGTTGATAAGCAGGAAAAGAGGGTACTATCCTTCGACGGACAGTTATTGAACATGACGCTTGACTTCCACGCTGGTTCAGCCTTCCGCTCAGGAGTCAGTGTGGGTGTGAACCTTGATTTCAAAATCAACTATACGCATGATGGCTCTTCTTCCGAAGTTGCAAACATGAGCATGCAGACATCTTTCGATGGATACCAGACTCGTACGATGGTATTCAATGTGAGCGACATGCCATACATGCAGGGACACAAGGGCATAGCCACCAAAGAGAACATGCTGGAAACGATTGATGTTGCAGGTTACGATAGTACATTCTGGGCTAACCATGAAATCATAAAGCGAACGAAAGAGGAACAAGAGATAGCACAAGCTGTCATCAATAGGGAAAGGGAAGAAGTGGGTATACATGTCGAAGCAGACACACCTTCACCACTTGGCCGTCTTGCCGACCGCGCGAGGCTGTTCGGGGAGCGCATACCGCAGGAGAAGGTGTTCGTGCACATGGACAATACAGGGTATTTCCTGGGCGACACCATCTGGTTTGCTGCCTACACGCGGCGCACGGACAACGGGCATCCGAGCAAAATAAGCAGGGTGCTGTATGCGGAACTATGGAACCACGATGGGTACCTTGTGGAGCGCAAACTGGTGGAGATGCGAGAGGGAAGGGGGCACGGGTTCTTTGCCCTGCCCGATACATTGTATAGTGGTTACTTCGAACTGCGGGCCTACACGCGATGGCAACTGAATTGGGGACAGACGGAACATCCGCACAACAAGAACACGGAATTGTGGTTCTATAACAAGGAAATGGCAAAAGACTATTTCCGCGACTATGAGAAACTTTACAGCCGCGTTTTCCCAGTCTATGACAAGCCAAAGCAGGAGGGAGAATACACAAGGGACATGACGCTGCGCCCACTGCGCCGCTACTTCCGCAAGGACGAGAAGAAGCCCGGACTGGTGCTGTCGCTCTTCCCCGAAGGGGGCAACCTGGTGGCTGGTGTGCCCTGTCGCGTGGCTTTTGAG
>JAGCYD010000067.1 GCA_017960985.1 Bacteroidaceae bacterium | reverse complement strand
TTCCAGAACCGTCGGGGCTATGCGCCACAAACGGAATGTAACACCTGTGGCTGGGTGCCCCGATGTACCAATTGCGATGTGACCCTGACTCACCACAAAGGCTCGGAGCGTATGACCTGCCATTATTGTGGCGCGACATACCGTTTGCCGGAACGCTGTCCCAACTGTGGTGGACAGGACTTCCAAAGCATTGGCTATGGCACGGAGCGTGTAGAGGACGACCTTCGGCAGATATTCCCCAATGCCCGCATTGCCCGTATGGACCTCGACACCACACGGAGCCGTCAGGCTTACGAAGGTATCATCGACGATTTTCAGCACGGGCGTACCGATATCCTTGTGGGTACGCAGATGGTGACCAAGGGCCTCGATTTCGAGCGCGTCAGCGTGGTGGGCATTCTCAATGCCGACACTATGCTCAACATGCCCGATTTCCGTAGTTATGAGCGTGCCTTCCAGATGATGGCACAGGTGGCTGGCCGTGCAGGACGCCGCAATGCCCAGGGCCGTGTCATCTTACAGACCAAGAACCCCAACCTCAGTGTAATCTCACAGGTGGTTTCCAACGACTATGCCTCGCTCTATCGCGACCAGATGCAGGAGCGTGAGTCGTTCCACTATCCTCCGTTCAGTCGTCTGGTCTATATCAACATCAAGCACAAGGATATCCGCGTTGTCGAAGCCTTGGCGCGCGATATGGCAACGCTTCTGCGCAAGGTCTTTGCTCATCGTGTTCTTGGTCCCGACACACCGCCCATAGGTCGTATCCAGTTGCTTTACATCCGTCGCTTGATGCTCAAGGTAGAAACTACCGCCTCGATGCGTGATGCCCGTCAGCGCCTGCGCCAGATTCAGTCGTACCTGCTTGCCCAGCCGCAATACAAGTCTGCCCAGATGTATTACGATGTTGATCCCGTGTGACCTTTTGTCGCATAGATATTTTTCGATTATACAAAAAGACAAACGATTATTTGGTCGTTTGAAAATGATTCTCTAAATTTGCCCATGGTATCGGGGAGAAATCCCGAACCGCAGATGCATTAGCTTATTATTTCGCACTTACCGAAAAGACCTCGGAAATCTCTTCTGGAATAGTTCGATTTAAGAAGCAGAGGGAAAAGCCAAGGGAGGCTTCCCTGTCTACAATGTATGCTATGCGCACGCTTTGGCGTGGAGCATTCTTATATGTAGACAGGGGTTCCAATTCCGAGGTCTGCCCCTCAGGTAAGTGCATAAGAGTGGCCACGCCATTTTTGTGTCCCTACCTCATGGCCCTGCTTGACATTATTAACAACTAAAATGATAAGCACAATGAAAAAACTATTCTTAATTTTAGTAGCACATTTAATGTTGCAAAGTAATTATGCTCAACCTATTGAAAAAATTGAAGATGTTATTAATGCATATCAATATTACAGATTTATTCCCTCAAAATATGAAGATGTTGTTCCGTTATTTGCACCACATTCTGTAACTGGGACATACAATAGTTTAAAGATTTGTACCTATTCGACAGAAACTTATTATGGTAAAAAAGTGAAGGCTAATGAATATCCGACGGAAACATTTTATGCCTATTATAATAAGAAAGGGAATTTAGTGAAACTTATACAGGATAACAAAGAGTATCTATTTAAATACAACTATGTAGAATGCTCTTCTGGTCATTATATCTTAGTACTTGAAGGATACGAATGTTATGATAGTAGTACTGGCAGTTTAGTAGAAAAAAAAGAAAGTAGTGCCCCAATAAAAGGTATTGACTGGTCCTTGTGGGGAAAGAAGGTTCTTGAGCATCCACAAAAGTGGTTTATTTCTGGTTTGAAAGGCGAATATAGAGTTCATAAGAGCGGAGACGGTCTTATCAAAGTTAAACATACAGACGGTTATTCATTGTGGTTTGACGCTGCTTTTCTTCCACAGGATAGAACCTCAGAAAGAATGATAATGCTGAAAGGTCAATGGATTAGTCAAACCTCGGAGTGGCTGAAAAAAAAGGAACATGCAAGTTGTTATTGGAAAAGTCAACCCATTTTTTGTCAATGGGCCATAAAAGACTATACAAATTTGTATTACTCTGGAGATGGATTATCCTTTAACCCCCTTGGATTAAGATGCGGAGAAGGGATCTCCCCTTCCGAAGCTCTCTCGCAAGGTGTGCGTGATAACATATTATACGAATACCATTGGACAAAATAAGATATAAGATTATGAGGAACCGTATATTTATTCTAATCTTTATTGCTATAACGGGTAATATTATTTGTTTGGCACAGAATTACAATACGAATGTTAATCAGAACCAGAATAATATAATCGTAAACAATCAGCCCGTTATTGAGCGGGTGAAGTATATAGAGAAGTACCGTACGGTATATGTCGAAAGACCCCAACCCAAACGATATGCAAGGAAGTTGTCTGCTCCCGTATGCTTATTAAGTAGTATATGGGTATATGTAGAGGACCTGGGTGATTTTAGGAGCTTGGCAGATGCTCAGGAAATTGTGAATCGATTGAATGCAGTGGGCAAGCACGGACGAAATGATTGGCGGATTCCCACATCGGCAGAGTTGACGGTTATGGAGCAAAATGCAGATGAAATAGGTCTTGGAGATGGAATTTATTTAGCAACAAGTCATAGAAATGGCATTCTTCGACCAGTATCAACGGGGGCATCAATTTCAGAGAAAAATAGAGCAAATCAAGCATATCAACGAAGGCTCGCGGAAGAGGAGCGACGGCAAACTGCAGCAAGGAATATGAAACTGCAAGCTCAACAGCAAATCATCAATTCAGGTCAAGGCATCAGTGATGGGGCGAGCCTGATTTGGGCTCCCAAAAATGTTAATGCGAATTCTGCTTATGAGAAGGGAAGTGTTTTATCAAGCTACAGAACTACGGGAAAATGGCGTCTTCCTTCTTCTTATGAGTTGAGTAACTTTAAACAAAAGGCTGCCTTCTCCCAAAGGCCTTATAATGGTGTCTTACGCAAAGTGTATGTTTACAAAGATATTATATTAGTTGGCGGTAGATATTTAACAAAAGATGGTTATTACGATTTAGGTACGAGTGATGGAATATCTGGTAGTCAGGGCTATGTTAGATTAGTTCAGGATTTGGAACAATAGGGTTTGACAGAGAGAAATCGAAGATTGTTGTTCTATGGGAGATAAACCTCAGGAGTAAGGATTTTAATAAAAACATTAGTCATGAAAGTTGAAGATAATAGAAGTAAACAAACAATTATTCACAAAGTGAGGAATAGTTCTCTCTGGAGGTATTCAAAGTTGATTACTGGTTCTGCCACATTTGCTTTGATACTCTCCATCATCTTCTTTGTATGGGAAACAAAGACCAGCAATAAGGCTAATGAAAAAATCGCCTCAGACCTGTTAGAAGTACAGCGGTCTTTATCGACAAGATATTTGGGAATTTTCCCAGAATATATTGGCACTACCAATGAAATGCTGCGAGAGGCACTTGAAAAGAAAGAGGATTTCAGCTCCGATACAATTGTCGTCTTCGAAGATGTCCTGTATTATGGCGTGGTGAGTGATTCGGAAGGGTTTATGGAGGTCAACGACAAACTTTTACAGTTGGCAGACAAGGGAGCAAAAGTCTTTGTGGTTTACTATAAAACACAAACGCCGTTGTTTGTAAAGAGTCTACGGGAACAACTATTCTCGCCCAACTGCTATAAACAGTTCGTTAATACTCAAAGGCTTCTGAGGGAGCGTGTGATTGAGTTTCAGAAAGAAATTCGCGAGATCACAAGAACACGCCAGCAATTAAAAATCCGTTATGAGTATAGGACTCTTATGGATTCTCTCGCAAATGTACACTTTTCAGATATTATCGATAATAAAACTTTTGAGAATCAACGGAAAGTTATGGCAAAGCAGTCTAATAACAGAATTCACTATGATGTGATAGCCGAAATGCTTCTTAATGAAAGGTTCTTTTCTGCAACACGCGACGAGAATCATAAAGCGTTTGAGAAAATGATAGACAAGTACCGTAAGCCAATTGTAGGTAAGGATAAGGACAAATCTTTCAAACGCCAATCTTGGCAGGAAACGACAGATATGTGTCGTAAAATGGATTCTTTGAGAGCATCATTGATGGAACAACCGTATGATAGTATCAGTTTCGAACATTTTATAAAATTGAATAGCGGCTATACTAAAATAATGGAAAATGAATATGCCTATCATCGCAATATATCACTTATTCCTATTGAAGATTATTTGACCATGAGTTGTTGGATGGTGGGTAACAGATATGAAGGCTACAATATCATAATAGCCTTTCCTAATCGCTATTCTTCATCTGAAATTGGATTTGCATCACGGGATGACAACATAGCACGATATATACATACCATGTTGGAAGGTATAAGAACCAACTATGAAACGAGAAAGTAGACTTTCTTATGGGAAAAAAGACTATTTGTAAAAGATAAATAGGATAAAAGGCAAGACCTGCGAAGCCGTAAGGGCAGGATTAGTATTAAAAACCGACGGGCCGATGGGATATAACAGGCAAACAACAGAATGAAAAAGATATTTGTTTTATTGAGTTTGGCTATTTGTGTAAGCGTTTATGCTTCAATAAATTTAAAACCAGACACAAAGACTGAAACAATAGCGACAAATAGCCCATTCGATGGAGATGAGTTTGTTGCAAAAGTAAATGGGTTATATGTTTTTGACGATGGAACATATGAAAAATATCCTCATCAGATATATAAGAATAAGAGGGTGGGGTACTATGTCTGGATTAATTTGGAGGAATGCCCTGTGTGTAAGAATTCACTCAAAACATACAAGAATGTGAATGTCTCGTCTTATAAATATTATGTAGCTCGTTATGGGAGTAGATATTTTTTCAACTTATAGGATAAGAGGACGGATTTGATTGAATCTTCGTTTTTCACATCATATAACCTCTGTTTCCATTGATAGGTTTTAATAAAACAATACTTTACGAGGTGTGCCGAACCACGGCACACCTTTTTGTCCACTCCAACCAATGTACGGTAATTATGAAAGAAGTTTTTTATTTGTGCATAGCCTTGTGTCTATTTACGATGCCCTTGTGTGCAGAAAGCAGCAAGTGCGAGAAATGCGTGACGGAGCTGGAAGACAGCAATGTCGTTTGTAAGATTGGCTACGGACATAGCACCAACAGGAAGATAGCCAAAGAGCAAGCCAAAAGCAAGGCACGAGATGCGTTATTAGAGGTGTTGCGCGATTCTGTTGCAGAAATATGCCGTCATGTGGAGGTACAAAGTGATGCAGAAGGTGAGTACTTGAGCATTAAGTATTTCAGCGAGGAGGAAGAATGTACAAAATACTACTTCCACGAGGATGGCTTTTTGAACCACATAAAAACTCGCTGCAGGGAATGTGTGCGCAAGAAGGATGGTGTATATGAAGCAAGTTGTGTGTTGAGTGCGCCGAAGGAGGAGTTCTCTCGTGCTTCTAATTTCGTTATGTTCCAGATACTGAATATAATGGCCGATTATTTTCATCAAGAATGATATGAAGCAACTGCTTCAATGAAACAACGCTTTACGAGGTGTGCCGAACTATCGGCACACCTTTTTCTTTGTAAAATAGTAGGAAGGTCTCTTGGCTGGTTCCAGATGGAAACCAACCAAGAGGCTAAATTTACCTATGCCATAGCCACGATGAGACCGGCCATGACGATAGATACCATCGACATGAGTTTGATGAGGATGTTGAGGCTGGGACCACTGGTGTCCTTGAAGGGGTCGCCTACGGTATCACCCACGATGGTGGCCTTGTGGGCAAAAGAACCCTTGCCACCGAAGTTCCCCTCCTCAACCATTTTCTTGGCGTTATCCCAGGCTCCACCGGCATTGGCCATGAAGACGGCGAGCGTGAATCCGCCAGCCAATCCTCCGACGAGTAGGCCGAGCACTCCTGCTACGCCCAAGACGAGACCTACGACAATGGGAATGAGTATAGCCAGTAGTGACGGGAAAACCATTTCATGCTGGGCAGCACGGGTGGAGATTTCCACACACGAACCATAGTCGGGCGTGGCCTTGCCCTCGAGGATTCCCTGAATCTCGCGGAATTGGCGACGAACCTCTTCCACCATCTTCTGTGCTGCGCGTCCAACGGCTTCCATCGTCAGGCCACAGAACAGGAAGGCGGCCATGGCACCAATGAATGCACCGACGAGCACTTTGGGGTTCATCAGGTTCACTTGGAAGAAGTCCATGAAGTCGGGCATAGTGGCCGAAGACGGGTCGAATACTTGTTGGGTCAGAGGATGGATAAATTCGCGTCCACCCTCCACGGCGCGTACCATGGCAATCTTTATCTCCTCTACATACGAAGCCAGCAGCGCCAGGGCTGTCAGTGCAGCACTGCCAATCGCGAAGCCTTTGCCTGTGGCTGCCGTGGTGTTGCCCAATGCATCGAGGGCATCGGTACGGTGGCGAACTTCTTCGCCCAGTCCACTCATTTCTGCATTTCCTCCGGCATTGTCGGCAATGGGACCATAGGCATCCGTTGCCAGGGTTATGCCCAGTGTGGAGAGCATACCCACGGCGGCGATACCGATACCGTAGAGACCGTGCGAAATGCTGGCGGCACTCATGGAGAGGTCGAATCCATTGGCGCACATATAACTCAACATGATAGCCACACCGATAGTGAGGACGGGAATGCAGGTCGAAATCATTCCCGTCCCGATACCCTTGATGATGACAGTGGCCGAGCCTGTCAGTCCTGCCTCGGAAATCTTCTGGGTCGGACGATAGGAGTGGGAAGTGTAGTACTCAGTAGCCTGTCCGATGATGACACCGGCAGCCAGACCTGTGATGACGGAGCAGGACAAGCCAATCCAGTTGTCGATGTCTAACAAGTACAGAATGGCAAAGGTTGCTACGGCGATGAGCAGTGCCGAAACATTGGTGCCGAGGGAGAGGGAATGGAGCAAGTCCTTCATGGTTGCTCCCTCTTTGGTGCGTACGAGATAGATGCCAAATATGCTCAGGAATACCCCCACGGCTGCAATGAGCATAGGAGCAATGACAGCCCGCAATTGCATATCTCCGTTCATAGCAAAGGCTGTGGCACCCAGAGCTGCCGTGGAGAGTATGCTTCCGCAGTAACTCTCGTAGAGGTCGGCGCCCATGCCTGCCACATCACCCACATTGTCGCCTACATTATCGGCTATAGTGGCAGGGTTCCTCGGGTCGTCCTCCGGGATGTCGGCTTCCACCTTGCCCACGATGTCGGCTCCCACATCGGCAGCCTTGGTGTAGATTCCACCTCCTACGCGGGCAAACAGTGCCTGAGTGGAGGCTCCCATGCCGAAGGTTAGCATTGTGGTGGTGATGGTTACGAGTGCCATCTGCTCACCTTGATAGACCCAATTCAGGATGAGGAACCACAAGGCAATGTCAAGCAGTCCGAGACCTACCACAGTGAGTCCCATCACGGCACCACTGCGGAAGGCAATGCGCAATCCGCTGTCCAGACTCTGTCTGGCTGCGTTGGCCGTACGGCCGCTGGCATAGGTGGCCGTCTTCATGCCGAAGAAACCTGCCAGCCCTGAGAAGAGTCCGCCAGTGAGGAAAGCAAAGGGGACCCACGGGTTCTGTACCTTTAGAACATAGGCCATGAAGGCAAAGACTACGACCAGCACCAGGAATACATAGGTCACGACCTTGTACTGCTGTTTCAGGTAGGCCATGGCACCGCGGCGCACATGACCGGCAATCTCACGCATGCGTGGGTTTCCTTCGTCGGCCGCCATCATTTGGCGGAAGAAGTACCATGCCATAGACAATGCTACGACAGAGGACAGTGGTACTAACCAGAATGCAAAAGGAATGTTCATGATAATAGTTTTTAAGGTTTGTTTTAAGTATATCAAATACAAAGATAGAGATTTGTTTGGCAAATACCAAAAATTAAACTACCTTTGCACCTGCATTTGCGAAACAGTGCCAAAGAGTGGGTGCTGTTCGACAAACAAGTTTAACAAATAACAAACAAAGTTATGTACTTAGATTCAACTAAGAAGACCGAGATTTTCACACAGTATGGTCAGAGCGCAACTGATACCGGTAGTGCAGAGAGCCAGATTGCTCTGTTCACCTATCGTATCAAGCACCTGACGGAGCACATGAAGGAGAACCGCAAGGACCACAGCACGGAGCGTGCCCTGACGAGCCTTGTAGGTAAGCGCCGCTCATTGCTCAACTATCTGAAGGCACGCGACATCACTCGCTATCGTGCCATCGTGAAGGCTCTGGGTCTGCGTAAGTAAAGTGCGAACCGGGTGCAAAGTGAAACTTGCTTCTACTTTGCCGAGGTGCAGCCTTTATTCGACAATGTAATTGTCAAATAAGCGCAAAATCTTCGAGAATGACAAGGCTGCAGTAAACTGCGGCCTTTTTTATTTTGAATTATGAATTCTTTGCAGAGCAAAGCGGCAGAGCCGAGCGGTACATTGTTAATTGTGAATTATGCATTATGAATTATGAATTATAAGAAGTTTCTCCCCGATGTGTTGATGATAGCCTTGTTCGTTGTCATCAGTTTGGCGTATTTCTGGAATCCCATCATGGACGGCCTTGTACTGACGGGTACCGACCACAATGCTGCTGTGGGTAGCAATGTGGAACTGAATGAGTACCGCAAGGCACACAACGGTGAGCGCACCCGTTGGACAAACTCGCTCTTCTCGGGTATGCCTACCTATCAGATGTCGCCTTCGTACAACAGTACCGATACGCTCTCGACTATCGAGACCATCTATCAACTCGGACTGCCTACGGTGGCCGCCTATGTATTCATAATGCTGTTGGGTTTCTACATCCTGCTGCGTGCTTTCGACTTCCGTGCCTGGATGGCAGCGCTGGGTGCCATCTTATGGGCATTCTCCAGTTATTACTTTATTATCATTGCTGCGGGACACATCTGGAAACTGCTCACCTTGAGTTTCATACCTCCCACCATCGCGGGTATGGTGCTCTGCTATCGGGGTAAATATCTGTGGGGCATCGTTGTGACAGGCATATTCACGGCATTGCAGGTTCTCTCGAACCACATCCAGATGTCGTACTACTTCCTGCCCGTCATGGCGTTGATGGCAATAGCATTCCTATTCAAAGACCCTTCCCAACCTTCCCTTGAAGGGGAGGGCTGGGGTAGGTCCTCTTGGCTCAAAGGCACCTTGGCCGCCCTCATCGGTGGACTGCTCGGTGTCAGCATCAACATCTCCAACCTTTACCATACATACGAGTATAGCAAGGAGACGATGCGCGGCAAGAGCGAACTGACGCAGAAGACGAAGAATGCCGAAGACCAAACCAGCAGCGGACTGGAACGCTCGTATATTACGGCGTGGAGTTATGGCATCGACGAGACCTGGACATTGCTCGTCCCCAATACAAAGGGTGGTGCAAGTCTGCCGCTCACACAGAGCGAGAAGGCTATGGAGAAGGCCAACCCTCAATATCGACCCCTCTATCAGCAACTGGGACAATACTGGGGCGACCAACCGGGCACCAGTGGCCCTGTCTATGTGGGTGCCTTTGTTCTCTTCCTCTTTGTTTTGGGACTCTTTATCGTGAAAGGCCCGATGAAGTGGGCACTTCTGATAGCGACCGTCTTGAGCATCCTGCTTTCGTGGGGTAGGAACTTTATGCCCCTGACCGACTTCTTCCTCGACTATGTGCCCATGTACGACAAGTTCCGTACTGTGGCTTCCATCCTCGTCATAGCCGAGTTCACCATCCCCTTGCTGGCAATGTTTGCCTTAAAAAAAGTTGTGGAAGAGGTGGCAAATCCCAATTGTCAATCGTCAATTGTCAATTATCAATTTTTAATTAGTCTCGCCTTGACCGCAGGCATTTGCTTCCTTTTCTGGCTGATGCCCGATGTATTCTTCGGCAATTATCTGTCCATGTCCGAGTCGTCTGCCTTGCAGGGACTGACGGAGAGCGGCATGTCGCAGCAGATTGTGAACGACATCATCGCCAACCTCTCCGATATGCGTCGGGCTGTATTCACGGCCGATGCCATGCGTTCGTGCATCATCATACTCATTGGTTTCGGCATTCTCATGCTCTATCGCTACCGCAAACTGAAGGAAGTGCCTATGGTGGCATGCCTGGCTTTGCTGTGCCTCTTCGATATGTGGTCGGTGAACAAGCGCTACCTCAGCGATGACGATTTCGTTCGTCCGCGTACCGATGTGCAGGCCTTTCCCATGAGCGATGCCGACATGGAGATACTGCAGGATAGCGATGCTTACTATCGTGTGCTGAACCTGAGCGTGAATACCTTCAACGATAACACCACTTCGTACTATCATAAGTCCATCGGTGGTTATCATGCCGCCAAGTTGCGCCGCTATCAGGAACTCATCGAGGAGCACATCCAGGCACAGATAGACCGAGCCTACGATGCTGCGGCTCAGGGTGGCGGCTATCTCGACCAGTGCAATGGCGACAGCCTCTTCCCCGTGTTGAACATGCTCAACATGAAGTATATGATACTGCCTCTGAAGGACAATGGCAAGATTTCGGTCCTCAACCCCCATGCCAACGGTAATGCCTGGTTTGTGGACAAGGTTCACTATGTGGAGGATGCCGATGCCGAACTGAAGGGATTGCATGGACTCGATACAAAACACGAGGCCGTGGCCGACAAAAAATGGGTTTCCATTTTATCCCCCGACGGGGATGAAAGTACCTCACCTCGGGGAGATAGGGATGGAGCAGTATTGACCAGTTACGAAGCCAACCGACTTGCCTATACCGTATTCTCCGAGAAAGGCGGTGTGCTCGTGTTCAGCGAAATCTATTATCCCGGATGGACCTGTACTGTCGATGGCAACGATGTCGAAATCGGCCGTGTCGATTATGTCCTGCGTGCCATCCATATCGATGGCGGCATACACGAGGTTGTACTCACCTTCAAGCCCCGTTCCGAGCGCATCACCGAGGCCATAGCCTATTCGGCTCTTGGACTCCTCGCCCTGCTCTTCGTGGGTTTGCTCGTAAGATTATTCATGACGCATAAGAAGCAAAACAAGTCCTAAGGACATCCTTATATATATAATATAGTAAAGGGCGGGTACAATTGTACCTGCCCTTTTGTTTGAAGATTACTATCCCTATAGTGCAAAGAATACTATTCTAATGCGCTGAAGAATAGTATTGTGTGGACTCGCGGAATATTATTGTGCAAAGCGTCGAAAAGGCTGGCGCCAGACGGGCTTCAGTCCGGCGCCAGTCGGAGGTTAGTTTGGCGCCAGACGGAGTCTGGTCTGGCGCCAGTTGAGGGTCGGTCTGGCACCGGTCGAAAGTCAGTCTCGCTCGGGTTGGGCTTCAGACTGGCGCGGGTCGGGGTTCCAACCTGCGCTGGTTGAGGGTCAAAGCAGCGCAGGTTAGAGGTTTAACCCCGGCAGGTTGAGAGCTAAACCTAGGCAGGTTGGAGGTTAGACCTAAGCAGGTTGAATAGAACTAACCCTCAGAATAAAGAAAAATAGAAAACAGCGCCCCAGAATCTTGGGGCGCTGTAAGGTGTAGGCTTTTGACTTTGTCAGATTTTCTTTTTCAGGTACATCTGATAGTGCTGTGAGCAGTAGCCTTGTTTCTTGGCTGCTCTTGAGCACCTCTTGCCGTCCTTTGTCTTGGCCTTACACTTCTTTGCAGAGGTGGCCTTTGACTTATGCACAGGGCAGTACTTACCGTTCTCTACGGCTTGATTCTTGCAGCGGGTGCCCTTTTGGGTGATGGCTTCGCATCGCTTGGGTTGAGGCTTGGCAACGACTTGAGTGGAAGGAACGCCAAGCAATAGGGCAAATGAAAGAAGGATTGTTTTTAACATAGCATTGAAGATTAGGGTTAATATTAATGGTTTAACAATAGGAATCTGTCTATCGCTTTATTACGGCACGAACCACAAACCAGAGGTGTGCTGCAAGGGCAGAGGGCCATCCGTAGTGGTGTGCCATGAGGCGGAGGCGCTCGACGAGGGAACGGCGATGGTTCTTTGTGGTGAGCCCTTCGCTAAGATAATCGGTGAGGATAAGGCCTGTGTTAAGGAAACGCAGACGGCGCTTTTCTGCCCGTTGCATGATGCGTATGCACCAGTCGTAGTCGGCAGAGTAGCGATAGGCAAGATTGTAGGGTGTACGCTTGGCGATGTCGGTACGGACATAGAAACTCTGGTGGCAGACGAGCATTCCTTGGAGGAAGGATTTGGAGGTCAACTTCTCGGGAGCCTGCAAACGGCGGTGGCGGAGAAAGTTTCCTTTGTCGTCCACCCAGTCGGTCTCGCCATAAACCACGGCATAGTTTCTGGACCAGCCCAGCGAACCTCTAAAGGAGGTTGAGCGGGCACGGTCGTTCTTCCATTTCATCTTGTCCACAATCTGTTCGATGGTGGTGGGCTCGTGGAGTTTGTCGCCGGCATTGAGGAATACGAGATAGTCGCCTGTGGCTTGCTGTATGCCTTTGTTCATGGCATCGTATAGCCCGTTGTCGGGTTCGCGGACGACGCGGATAAGGTGGGATTTCTCCCCATTCCTTTCTACATAGCGTTGCACATGGGAAAGGGTGTGGTCGGTGGAGCAACCATCGATGATGATGTGCTCGATGTGGGGGTAAGTTTGCTGTTCCACACTCTGTAGCGTTCGCTCGATGGTGGGTTCGGCGTTATAGGTGACGGTGATTATACTTATTAGTGGATTCATTGTCCATTATCCATTTTCAATTATTAAGGCCGTATTCGGCAATGTATAGTTTTGCCACGCGAGACTCATTGTAAGTATCGGCGGCATATTGGGCAGCAGCCTCACCCAGTTCGGGATGGGCAAGGACATAACGAATGCCTTCGGCCAAATCACCGGCATCGCAGTAATGGGCGACATAGCCGTCCTGCTGGTGGTGAATCATCTCGGGAATACCACCGATGCGGAAACCCACGCAGGGTGTACCGCACGACATAGCCTCTACGATGGTGTTGGGCAGGTTGTCTTGTAGGGATGGGGTAACGAAAACATTGGCAGCTGCATACATCATGGCCATACGCTGTGGGTCGTGAATCTCAAAGTCGCCTCCGCTGCCTACGCTCACCATCTGCACATCGGGCAATGCCTTCATGGCTTCTTCGAGGTAGCGCATACCTTTGCGCTCGTCCGTTACTTTTTGGCAGATGAATAATACAATCTTTTTGTCCAGGGGCAAGCCAAAGGCGTTACGCGCCTCTTCCTTCGGCAGGGGACGGAATACCGAGTGGTCGATAGGATTGGGGATGCAGGCGATGCGGTGTCCTTGGGTAAGCGCACTCTTGCGAGCCTCGTCGGCTATCCACTGACTGCACCCGACAAAGGTGATGTTTGCCTCGTGCCAGATGCGAAGTTTCTGCTCGAATACATGGTAGGCAAGGTCGCGGGGAGAGGAATGCGTGAGGAGCGGACAGTCGTGGCAATGTGTTTGGAAATGATCACAGTCCTCAGTATAGTGACAAATTCCCGTGGTCGGCCACTGGTCGTGCAGCGTCCATACGATACGCTTGCCGCTACGGAATATGGCTTCGAGGTTCTTGAGTGACAGAAAGCCCTGATTGATCCAGTGCAGGTGGATGACATCGGCACGCCGGAAGGCCTCCGTCTGTGTGATGTCCTCACCACAACTGGCAATATCGATTTGCCATAGGTTACGCTTTGACAGACGATTGACGAGGAATATGCGCAGGCGTTCCCAATAAAACGCGAAAGGTTTAATTATGAATTGTGAATTATGAGATTTGTCGAAAGACCCATTGACCGAATGGGAGATAATTGTGAATTGCGAGTCGCTTCGACAGAGCATAGAAACCTCCACGCCCTCCTTTTGTAGGGCATGCATCAGTCGCGTTGCAGCTATAGCTGCTCCGCCCGTTCCTTCCGTAGTATTGACAATCAGGATGCGCATACCTTTTTATATAAATAACGAACGGCCTTGCCCAATGGTGTGTAGCGGATGCCCCAGTCGCGTATGGCTTCGGCAAAACATTGTTCTATTCTTTCGTCCTTCTCGGGGTGCTCGATTCGGGTAAGGGGAAGAGAGTGTTGTTGAGGCTCGCGGTCGAACTCGAAGCGTTGCAGCAAGCACCACGAACGGAAGTGTGTGCCACTTGACAGGCCGATGTTGCGTATCATCGTGCGACCTGGTGTGAGGCAAAGGCCGTTGGCTCGATAGATGGCTATCTCCCAACAGATATCCCAAGGGATGGGCTTGCGGTCGAGACTCTTCAGACAAGGGAATGCCCCATCGTACTGTATGGCATTCTGGTTCTCGGCAGTCAGCCCTTCGAGGGCTTCCTCGCGTGTGGCGTAATGCCGAAAGTGCTTTTGCCATCGGTCGCGCCATGTGCCCCATCCCCATCCGCTCATGTGTGGGGTGAAATAGAAGGGTACATCGTCGAGCGACAAATTCGTGAACCCTGCTACATGCATGACACGCGGTACATCCTGATACAGTTCGAATGCCTCGTTCATGTATTGCAAATAGTAGGGCGAAGTTACAATGTCGTCTTCCAGTACAATGATGCGGTCGTGGCTCTCCAGCACTTGTGCAATGCCCTCCGTGATATTGCGCTCGAGATAGTAATTTTCTGGCCGTTCGATAAGGGTCAGGCTTTTGAATGCCGCAGTCTTTTGTATCGAACGAACGACTTCGCGCACCTGTTCGACGGCACGCCACGACGACTTGTCTCTCCCCCCGTCGCTGAATACATATACCTCCGTTTGACTGGCCAGCGTGTTTGCCATCAGCGCACAAAGTGTATGGCGTGTATGGCCTACACGGTTATAGACAAAGAGGGCGACAGGGGCGAGAGTCATGGGAAGCGTCCTATTATTCTTCTTCCAGATTTTCTCCGTATTCCATCTCGCCTTCGACTATCCATCGCAGGTCTTCGGGGGAGAATTCTCCCATCTTGTCCTTCTTGGCCTGTTTGGCAAGATGTTGGGCAATGGCCTCGACATCAATGTCGATGAAACCTTCGGCGTCGGGCTCAGTCTCGAGAATACCACTCTCCGTGTAGTATTCCACGAGGGCATCGAGGAAGTAGTAAAGCTCTTCCTCGCTGAAACGCTCCTTCAGTTCCTGCGGAAGATAGTTTTTGATGTACTCGACAGTACGGGCGTCGTCTTCTGCGTCTTGCAGCAGTTCGTCTTCAAAGGTAGCCATGTTAAAGCAGTGCTTGGATGTTTTGCTCGAGGACGGCCTTGCTTTGCAGACCGACAAGGCGGTTGACCATCTGTCCGCTTGCATTGATGAATACGATGGTCGGGATGCTGGAAACCTGGAATTGTGCAGCCAGTTCGTCGTCCTCCTCAACATCGCACTTGCCGATGTTTACGCGGTCGCCGTATTCGGCAGCCAATTCCTCGATGATGGGCGCAATACGCTTGCATGGTCCGCACCATGTTGCCCAAAAGTCCACAACCATGGGTTTGCCGTTTCCGGCGAGCTCGTTGAATTTCTCACTTGTGATGTTTAGTGCCATAACTAATTAATGTTATAAGTTAATGTTTCGTTTCTATCTAGGAAATCTAAGATTTCCTTTGTTACGGTAATATGATGCTTTGTTGCAATAGTCTGTACTCTGGCATTCTGCCCAATTTCGTAGATATTGAAGATAATCTGGGTGTTGCCAGGATTTTTCTTTGCCATGTCGGAGAGGTCGAATACGATTTCCTCGCTAAGGTCCTCAAGGATGAAAGATATGGTAAGGGTATTGATGAGGCTGCTCTTGACTTCGTTAAGGAAATTGACATTCGAGATGAGTAAGTCCAGTCTCTCGGGCTGGTATTTTCGAGGCTGAACCGTACCCGTGATATAGAGTGAATATCCTACCTCCATGAAATTACTCCATTGTGCCCAGTTGCGGCTAAACAGAGCTATTTCGCCTGCTCCTTCGTAGTCCTCGATGGTGACGATGCCAAAGGGGGAACCTTTCTGGGTCATGCCCTTGCGTACATTAGTCACAATGCCGCCGAAGCGAACTTCCTTGTTGTTGAAGGGAGTGAGGTCTGCCATTTGTTTGGGATGGAAATTGCAGACATGCTTTAGGACGGCGGCATAGTCGTCAAGGGGATGTGCCGAAAGATAGATGCCAATCTTGTCTTTCTCCCGGTTCAACCTGTCGAGTGTATTCCAAGGTTCAGCCTCGGGTATGGCGGGCAGACTAATCTCCACTTCCTCTATACCTTCGAATAGGGAGAACTCGGCATCCCGCTCGGTTTGCATGTACTGGTTGCTAAACTTCATCAAAGAATCGATGAATACTTCCCTGTCGTTTGCGGCAAAGAACTGTTCGCGCGATATCTGATCGGAGAAAGCATCGAAAGCACCGCTCAGAGCCAGACACTCTATGTCGCTACGCTTGATGACACTGGTCGGGATGCGCTTGGCAAAGTCGAATATATCCTTGAAAAGCCCATTCTCCGTCCGCTCCTTCACGATGGCATCTACAGCTGTGCTGCCCAGCCCCTTGATGGCACTCAAACCAAAACGGATGTTTCCGCTGGGGTCCACACTGAATTTGTGGCGGCTGTAGTTGACATCGGGGCCAAGTGTCTCTATGCCCATGTCCTTGCTCTCGTTCATCAGCTTGGTGACTTCTGTGATATCCTTGGCGCGGCTCATGATTCCTGCCATGAACTGTGCTGGATAGTTGGCCTTTAGATAGGCTGTCTGGAATGCAACCCAAGAGTAGCAGGTCGCGTGACTCTTGTTGAAAGCATACGAGGCAAACTTTTCCCAATCTCCCCAAATTTTCTCCAGAGCCTTTGGGTCGTGCCCATTCTCTTTACCCTGATTGATGAACTTGGGCTTCAAGTGGTCCAGTTTGTCTTTCTGCTTCTTTCCCATGGCCTTTCGCAGCGTATCGCTTTCGCCTCGGGTAAAGTTTGCCAATAGGCGCGAGAGGAGCATGACTTGCTCCTGATAGACCGTAATGCCATAGGTGTCTTTCAGATACTGTTCCATGCAGGGAATGTCGTATTTGACTTCCTTGTTTCCATGCTTGCGGGCAATGAAATCCGGGATGTAGTCCATAGGCCCAGGGCGATAGAGGGCATTCATGGCGATAAGGTCCTCGAAGGTGGAGGGCTGTAGTTCGCGAAGGTACTTCTGCATGCCGGCGGATTCAAACTGGAATGTGCCGACCGTGCGCCCGTCGCAGTAAAGTTGATAGGTGGCAGGGTCGTTGATGTCCAGTTTTTCCACATCCACCTCGATGCCGAGGCTATCGCGGATATTCTTTTGGCATTCCTTGATTTGCGAAAGGGTCTTTAGTCCAAGGAAGTCCATCTTGATAAGTCCCGTTTCCTCAATGGTACTTCCCTCGTATTGGGTGCAGATGAGTTTCTCGCCCGTTTCCTTGTCATCAGCCGTGCTGATAGGCACCCAATCAGAGATGGGGTCGCGACAGATGATGACACCACAGGCATGAACACCTGTGTTGCGGACATTTCCTTCTAACTTTTTGGCATATCGTATGGTGTCGCTCAAGGTCTGGTCGGTTGAACTTTCTGCTTGTTGTAATTCGGGAACGATGCTAATGATGTTGGAAAGGGTGGGCTTCATGGCCTTCCCATTTACTTCCGGCATTCGCTCGGGAACGAGTTTGGTGAGACGGTTGGAAGTGTCGAGCGGCAGGTTTTGTATGCGTGCCACATCCTTGATGGCAGACTTGGCAGCCATCGTACCATAAGTGATGATGTGTGCCACATTCTCGGCACCGTACTTTTGTGTGACCCAGGAGAGAACCCGGCCTCGTCCGTCGTCGTCGAAGTCCACATCGATATCGGGGAGGGAAATACGGTCGGGATTTAGAAAACGCTCGAACAGCAGGTCGTATTTGATAGGGTCGATTTGTGTGATGCCCAAGCAGTATGCTACGGCACTGCCCGCGGCCGAACCACGACCAGGACCTACGCTAACTCCTAGATCGTGGCGAGCAACATTGATGTAGTCCTGTACGATGAGGAAGTAGCCAGGGAAACCCATAGACTTCATGACATGAAGTTCGAAATTGAGTCGTTCGAGAATATCCTCGGGTATGGGGTCACCGTAGATCTTCTTGGCGCCGATATAGGTGAGGTGGGCAAGATAGTCGGCTTCCAGTTTCAGACGGTATAGTTTCTCCACACCGCCCATCTTCTTTATCTTCTTCTGTGCTTCCTCCTCGCTCATGATGACATTGCCGTTCTCGTCGCATGTGAACTCGTTGAAGAGTTCCTCATCGGTGAACTTCTTGTGATATTCCTCTTCAGTACCGAATTCCTTAGGAATCTCAAAATTCGGCATGATGGGCGAGTGGTCGATGTCGTACATCTCTACCTTGTCGAGAATCTCGCAAGTATTGTCGAGGGCTTCGGGGATGTCGGCAAATATCTCAGACATTTCGGCCTTGGTCTTGAACCACTCCTGCTTGGAATACAACATTCGGTCGGAGTCGTTCAGGTAATGGTTGGTGGCGAGGCAGATAAGACGGTCGTGTGCCTCAGCATCATCCTCATCGACAAAGTGCACATCGTTGGTACAGATCAACTTGATATTGTACTTTCGTGCCAACTCCACCAGTACCTTGTTTACCTGTTGCTGTATAGGGAAGGTCTCTCGGTTGGCGCGTATGTTGGGATTTCTCACTTCATGCCGCTGCAACTCGAGGTAGTAGTCGTCGCCAAAGATTTTCTTGTACCAGCGTATGGCTTCTTCGGCTCCTTCGATATCGCCTTTATGAATGTTTCGAGGCACTTCGCCTGCGATACAGGCTGAGCACACAATAAGACCTTCGTGAAAGCGCTCCAAGTCGGCACGGTCGGTGCGTGGACGGTTGTAGAAACCGTCAACCCATGCGCGCGAAACAAGTTTGATAAGGTTGTGGTAGCCCGTCTGGTTCTTGGCCAATACGATCAGGTGGTAACGGATGTTGTCGCCAAGTTCCTTGTTTTTGTCCTCCTTGTTGCGGAAAGCCACATACATCTCGCACCCGATGATGGGTTTGAAGGGTTCTTCGCCATTATCCTTGCGTTCCTTGTTCAGTTTTTTGCAGGCATTGAAATACTCCTTTACGCCCATCATGTTTCCATGATCGGTAATGGCCATGCCGCGCATGCCGTCGGCCGTGGCTTTTTCGATCAGTTTTTTGATACTCGCCTGTCCGTCGAGCAGGGAGTATTGAGTGTGGACATGAAGGTGAACAAAGTCGGGCATATTACAAAATGAAATTTGGTTTAAAGTTACATTTCTTTTCCGAGAACTGCAACTATAGCTTGTATTTTTAAATTCTTTATGGGCAAATCTTACTTTTTTATAGTGGAGCCTTTGTTTTTTATTACAAATCCATTAACTTTGCTCGTTGTAGGGGATAGAATCCCCTGATGTGATATTTACCCTATGGGAAAAAGACTAAGGAAGCTTCGTAGGAAGATTAGAATACATAGCGAGGGGAACAACATCCTCATCCTTTCTGCCGTTGTCTTTGCATTGTTCTGCACGGCCTTGCATTATGGCTTTGAGACAAAGGTTCCTTTCATTGTCTTTACGGCATTGTTGGGTGTCGCATATTGCATTATGCTCAACTTCTTCCGTTGTCCTATTCGTGAATTCGAACAAGACACCAAGGGGGTTGTCGTTGCTCCTGCCGATGGTAAGATAGTTGTTGTCGAAGAGGTGGAGGAGAACGAATATTTCCACGACCGTCGTTTGATGGTGTCTATCTTTATGAATTTGTTTAATGTTCATGCCAACTGGATTCCTATCGACGGACATGTAAAATTGGTTCGTCACCACGATGGTAATTATCATATGGCTTGGTTGCCTAAGGCAAGTATTGAGAACGAGCGCAGCACCATTGTAATAACTTCACCCGAGGGCGAGGATATTCTGGTTCGTCAGATTGCGGGCGCTGTGGCCCGTCGTGTTGTGACCTATCTCGAGGAGGGGGAGGAATACGAAATTGACGAGCATTTGGGCTTCATCAAGTTCGGTTCCCGCGTGGATGTCTATTTGCCGTTGGGCACTGAAGTGTGCGTAGAGCTGGGACAGAAGACAACGGGCAACGAAACCGTCATAGCAAAATTGAATAGTAAATGATAAAGAAACATATTCCCAATTCGATAACTTGCTGCAACCTGATTTGCGGTTGCATGGCAACAGGGGCTGCTTTCCATCAGCATTATGTTTGGGCATTGCTGATGATAATAGCTGGGGCAGTGTTTGACTTTTTTGACGGTATGGTGGCGCGGCTGCTGGGCGTTTCTTCTCCGATAGGGAAGGAACTCGACTCGTTGGCTGATGTCGTAACCTTTGGTGTGGCTCCTTCGGCCATTATCTTCGGATTGTTCTGTGAGGTACAGTATCCTGAGATTCTGTGGCCTTTGCGTCCTTATATCCCCTATACGGCATTTTTGATGGCGGCTTTCTCGGCGCTTCGGCTGGCAAAGTTTAATCTGGATACGCGTCAGACGACCTCGTTTATCGGCTTGCCTACTCCTGCCAATGCGCTGTTCTGGGCATCACTGATAGTAGGACAGCATGCCTTCTTGGTGTCGCCGAAGTTCAATGCCGTGTTCCTGTTCCTCTTTATGTTCCTTGCTTGTCTGCTGCTTGTTGCGGAACTGCCTTTGTTTTCTCTCAAGTTCAAGGACTTGTCCTGGGAGCACAATCGTGTGCAGTACATCTTCCTGCTGGGTTGTCTGCTATGTCTGCCTTTGGGGTATAGCGCCCTGGCAGCCATGATTGTCTGGTATCTCTTACTTTCCGTAGCGGTTAATGCACGGGTGAACTTCTAAAATTCTTCTTATGGGTCAGTTGCTTGGGTGTCTGGGTATGCTGTTGTTTGTCGGCTTTTTTGTAGTCGTCAGTTTGGGTGTATCGTTCCTGCATACAATCAGCCGTTTCCTGACGGGAAATGGATTTAGGAAAAGCCATAAGGAGGAAATCCGACAGACAAACGAACCTTCTGCGCAAACCAAGGTGTTCTCCGATGATGAGGGCGAGTATGTGGATTTCGAGGAAGTGTAATCCCCTTTGTATTCATTGCCTTATCGCAGGCGCGCGTACCTAATTTATATTATATAAAATAGGGGATTCGTTTCCGAGAATGGGAAAAAAGCATTATCTTTGCACCCGAATGCGGAAATAGGCGCCCCTGTAGTTCAATGGATAGAACTACGGTTTCCTAAACCGCCAATCCGGGTTCGATTCCCGGCGGGGGTACATTGGTATTAGTTAATTTAAAGGTCTCAATTATGACAGATTCGATGGAGATAAAAGAGTTGGACAGCGTTGTTGTTCGTTTCTCTGGTGATTCCGGCGATGGCATGCAGCTGGCTGGAAACATTTTTTCTACGGTTTCTGCTACGGTGGGAAATAGTATCAGCACTTTTCCCGACTATCCAGCAGACATCCGTGCCCCGCAAGGTTCGCTTACGGGTGTGAGTGGTTATCAGGTACATATCGGAGCCGGTCAGGTATATACACCGGGCGACAAGTGCGATGTGTTGGTAGCAATGAATGCCGCAGCACTGAAGACACAATATCGTTATGCAAAACCAGGCGCGGCGATAATTATCGATACCGATTCGTTTGGTCCGAAGGACCTTGAGAAGGCTGCTTTCAAGACTGACGACCCACTGAAGGAAATGGGTATTGACCCCGACCGCGTCATTGCCTGCCCTCTGACAACCATGGTGAAGGATTGCCTGACCGACACGGGTATGGATGTGAAGTCGATGGTGAAGTGTCGCAATATGTTTGCCGTTGGTCTGGTTTGCTGGTTGTTCGACCGTGACCTCGATGTGGCTTTCAACTTCCTGCGTGAGAAGTTTGCCAAGAAACCAGCCATAGCCGAGGCTAATATCAAGGTAATTCAGGCTGGTTACGATTATGGACACAATACCCATAGCAGTGTGGCTAATGTGTATCGTGTGGAGACCAAGAATAAGGTTTCTGGTCGCTATATGGACATTACGGGAAATAAGGCTACGGCATATGGTTTCATCGCTGCTGCCGAGAAGGCAGGTCTGAAGCTTTATCTTGGGTCTTATCCTATCACACCTGCTACTGATGTGCTTCACGAATTGTCGAAGCACAAGAGTTTGGGCGTTACCACGGTGCAGTGCGAAGATGAGATTTCTGGTTGTGCTTCTGCTGTGGGTGCTTCCTTCGGTGGCGCATTGGCAGTCACTTCGACGAGTGGCCCTGGTATCTGTCTGAAGAGCGAGGCCATGAACCTTGCTGTCATCATGGAACTTCCTCTTGTCGTTCTGGATGTACAGCGTGGTGGTCCTGCTACGGGTCTGCCTACCAAGAGTGAACAGACCGACTTGTTGCAGGTACTCTTCGGTCGAAATGGTGAAAGCCCCATGCCTGTGATGGCAGCCTTGAGTCCTGCGGATTGTTTCGATGCAGCCTACGATGCATCCAAGATGGCTTTGGAACACATGACTCCAGTCGTATTGCTTACTGATGCTTATGTAGCCAATGGCTCGGCAGCCTTTAAGTTGCCCGATCTGAAGGATTATCCCGAGATTAAGCCTCCTTATGTGCCCGAAGAACTTCGTGGCGAATGGACTCCCTATCAGCGTAATGCCGACGGCGTGCGTTATTGGGCGGTACCTGGCCGTGAGGGCTTTACGCATATCCTCGGTGGATTGGAGAAGGACAATAAAACGGGTGCCATCAGTACAGACCCAGAGAACCATGACCTGATGACGCGTTTGCGCCAGCAGAAGATTGATAATATTAAGGTGCCCGACCTCGAGGTGTTGGGTGACAAGGAAGATGCCGACCTGCTTATCGTGGGTTTTGGTGCGACTTATGGTCATCTGCATGCTGCAATGGATGAGATGCGTAAGGCTGGCAAGAAGGTAGCCTTGGCACAGTTCCGCTATATTAATCCCCTGCCCAAGAATACGGCCGAAGTGCTTCGGAAGTATCCCACGGTGGTAGTGGCAGAACAGAATATGGGACAGTTGGCCGCTTATCTGCGTATGAAGGTGGATGGCTTCGTTCCCAAGCAGTTTAATCAGGTAAAGGGTCAGCCGTTTGTTGTTAGCGAATTGGTGGAGGCCTTTAATGCTTTAACTCTTAATTCTTAATTCGAAATGTACACAGCACAAGATTATAAAAAAGGTCAGCCTCGGTGGTGTCCGGGTTGTGGCGACCACTTCTTCCTTGCCTCGCTTCATAAGGCGATGGCAGAAATTGGCATAGCACCTCATGATATTGCCGTCATCTCGGGTATCGGCTGTAGTAGCCGTTTACCTCATTACATGGCGACTTATGGTATGAATACGATTCATGGTCGTGCGGCGGCCATCGCTACGGGTTGTAAGATTGCCAATCCCAAATTGTGTGTCTGGCAGGTGAGCGGTGACGGCGACGGACTGGCTATCGGTGGTAATCATTTCATTCATGCCAATCGCCGTAACATCGACTTGAATATGATTCTGTTGAACAACCGTATCTATGGTTTGACGAAGGGACAATATTCGCCCACCAGCCCGCGCGGCTTTGTCTCGAAGTCCAGCCCCTATGGTACGGTGGAAGATCCCTTCCGTCCGGCAGAACTTTGCTTTGGTGCACGCGGTCATTTCTTCGCTCGTGCCGTGGCAACGGATGCTCCCGGCACGGTTGCGATACTGAAGGCAGCCCAAGCTCACAAGGGTGCCAGCGTGTGCGAGATATTGCAGAACTGCGTCATCTTCAACGATGGTACTCACGAAAGTGTGTATTCCAAAGAGGGACGTACCCAGAACGCCATCTATGTAGAACACGGAAAACCACTGGTGTTCGGCCCCAACAACGAGTACGGACTGGTGCAGGACGGCTTCGGGTTGAAACGTGTGGAAATCGGTAAGGACGGCTACACGCTGGACGATATCCTCGTTCACGATGCTCATTGTGAGGATAACACCTTGCAACTGAAACTTGCTCTCATGGGCGACGGTGACGGATTCCCCTTAGCACTCGGTGTTATTCGTGATGTTGAGGCGCCTACCTATAACGAGGCCGTCGAGGCACAAATCGAGGAGGTGAAGGCTAAAAAGCCTTATCACTCGTTTGCAGAACTTCTCGAGACCAACGATATTTGGGAAGTAAAGTAATCATACTTAGGGAGTCAAGTACCCCATCAAGATGTTGTGCCCTCGCCGTTTCGGTGGGGGCACAATGCTTTTGTCCTGCTATGTCACAACTTCTCTCCGTAGCAAAGGTCGCCACAATCGCCGAAGCCTGGTACGATGTACTTATGCTCGTTCATGCCTGGGTCGATGGCGGCACACCACACGATAGTGTCTTTAGGCACGGCCTGCTGCACAACCTCCAGTCCTTCCTTTGTGGCAATGACGCAGGCAATATGCACATGGATAGGCCGGCCCGTCTTGACGAGAGCCTCGTAACTGGCAGCCATCGAACCGCCCGTGGCCAGCATCGGGTCGGCTATGATTAGCGTCTTGCCCTCGGCACTGGGCGAAGCCATATACTCCGTATGTACGCCGACCTCTGTATGCTCGCGGTTGGTGTACATACGGTAGGCGGACACAAAGGCGTTGCTTGCATGGTCGAATACATTGAGGAACCCCTGATGGAAGGGCAATCCCGCACGGAGGACGGTAGCCACAAGAATGTCGTCGGTGGGCAATGCAACGGAAGCCTTGCCGAGCGGAGTGGTGATGTTCCTCTTCTTGTAAGTGAAGGTCTTGGACATTTCGAATGCCATAAATTCGCCGATACGCTGGATGTTGTTGCGGAACAACAGTCGGTTCTTTTGGTATTCCGTGTCCCGAATCTCTGCCATGTACTGATTGAGGATGGCGTTTTTCTCACTGAGATTGATGATTTTCATGACGATGATTTAGGTTAAATACGAGGCAAAGGTAACGAAATCTTTACTTATTTGCCAACTCTGCTTCTCAAAAGTATGACCTAAGGTGAAAATAACTTATTTCGTACTAAAATAATGAATGATGAATTATGAATTGTGAATTAATTACCGTATCTTTGTACCGCCTAAATTAGGGCGTTATTATTGTATGGTTAAAATCATAAACTTTTAAACTTTATACAAATGGCAAAATTAGATTTGACACAGTATGGCATCACTGGTAGCACAGTGATTGCTCACAATCCTTCCTACGAAGTCCTCTTCGAGGAGGAGACAAAGGCAGGCTTGACTGGCTTTGACAAAGGGCAGAACACCGAGCTGAACGCTGTAAATGTAATGACTGGTATTTACACGGGTCGTTCTCCTAAGGACAAGTACATCGTTGACGATGCACAGAGTCACGACAAAGTATGGTGGACAACAGAGGCTTACAAAAACGACAACCATCCTATGAGTGAGGCAGTATGGAGCACCGTGAAGGATATTGCCATCAAGGAATTGTCTAACAAGCAATTGTATGTAGTGGATGCATTCTGTGGTGCCAACGAGGCTACCCGTCTGGCTGTTCGCTTCATTGTTGAAGTAGCTTGGCAGGCACATTTCGTAAAGAATATGTTTATCCAGCCTACTGCAGAAGAACTGGAGAAGTTTGAACCTAACTTCGTTATCTACAACGCATCGAAGGCAAAGGTAGAGAACTATAAGGAACTGGGTCTGAATTCTGAGACTTGCGTGGCTTTCAATACGACAAGCCGTGAGCAGGTTATCATCAACACATGGTATGGCGGTGAGATGAAGAAGGGTACGTTCTCTATGCAGAACTACTATCTGCCTCTGCAGGGCATCGCTTCGATGCACTGCTCTGCCAATACTGACATGCAGGGTAAGAACACCGCAATCTTTTTCGGTCTGTCAGGTACAGGTAAGACCACCCTTTCTACC
>JAGCYD010000066.1 GCA_017960985.1 Bacteroidaceae bacterium | reverse complement strand
GTAGCGGTGAGTTCGACAGGATACGGACGAGGTCAGTTTCGGTAGTTATCTTGAGCGGCATCAGGTTGAGAATCGCGATGCGCAGCGGACGGATGTCCTGATGCTCTGCGCGCTCGTTGCCCATGACGAAGATATTCTCTTCCTTGAGCAGTTCTATGGCCGGTAGCCGGTCGGGTAGGGTTAGTGGCATATTATATAATATGTATTTATATTTCTATATTGAGAATGTCAAATCATGCAAAGTTACAAAGTTTTTCCGACAAATGCGGCTTTTTTATGGATTTTCAGTATGACCTGTTCGGAACCTGGAAATGCAATGTCAGAAGGGATAGCCGACGGCGAGGTGGAAGCCGAGGGAATCCCAGAACTTGGTCATGTTGTAATATCCCGACTTGCCCGTGTCGTAGGGCGCATGTATGCCGACACCGATGTCGAAGCGAATGACGAGGAAGTCGAGGTCGTAGCGAAGACCGAAGCCTGTGCCGAGTGCGATGTCCTTGCCCAGGCGGCTGGGTTTGAGTGTGCCGCCGGGACGATTGGGGTCGGACTTGCGGAGCCATACATTGCCGGCATCGACGAACATGGCGCCATAGAGTTTGCTGACGAGCGGGAAACGGTATTCAAGATTGGCTTCAAGTTTGAGGTCGCCCATCTGGTCGAGGTAACTGTAATTGGAATTGGAGGGATGGTAACTGCCCGGTCCGATGCTGCGCACGCCAAAGGCACGGATGCTGTTGGCGCCACCGACGGTGAACAGGTCGTTGTAGGGGGCCATCGTGCTGTTGCCGTAACTATAGACAATACCGGCGAAGATGTGTGCCACGAGGTGGGTCTTGGTGTGGAAGAGGCGGAAACTTTCGGTGAACTCTGCCGTGAATTTCAGGAATTGGGCGAAGGGTACGCCGAAGAGGTCTTTGTCCTTCTGAGTGAAGGATTTGCCTGTCATACAATAGACGGCACTGGTGAGATTGCCGCCTTCCTTGACGAGGAGCGTCAGGCGACGGTCGTAGCGGGTGCGGTTCTTGTTGGTGAAGGTGACGGCATACTGTGCCGAGGGTACGAACTGGTCGCGCAGAGAGGCATAGAGTGCCTGATTGTTGGCGATGATGTTGTCGAACTTCGCGGTGGTGTGCAGTTGCTTCTCGTAGTCGAGACGGAAGGGCACGATTTCGTGGCGCACGGTGGGGATGCGCTGATAGGTGTGCATAACGCGGAGGCCGAAGGACACACGGCTGAAGTAACCCGAGCGGTTCATCCAGTCGGCACTGATTTTATAGGTAGTGGTGGCCTGTGCACGGCGGTCGAGGCGCTTGCCGAGTCCGAGCAACAGCAGTCGAGGATAGGTGAGGTTGAGCGAGGTGCCGTACTCGAAGGAGTTGAGCAGGTTGTGCTTGCCCTTCATCTGTGCGCCCGTCATCCATTCGTAGGAGCCATATATGCTGAAACTGAGTGTTTCGGCTCCGCGGAAGACATTCTGCTTGGACATGCTGAAACTTGCACCAGGACCGACAAGGCCGTTGCTCTTGGTGGCGATGTTGCCCTTGAACTCAGCGTCGTAGGGCTTGTCGAGGCGTGCCGTGATTTCCACATCGAGGGTGTCGCAGGTGGCAGTGGTGTCGCGAGGAACATACCGCATGCTGAGTTGGGAGAAGATGCCCATGTTGGCGAGGTTCGTCTGCATGGCGTTCTGTGCGGTAAGGCTATAGGGGTCGCCGCTGCGGTAGTTGATGTAGCGGCGTATGGCGCGCATCTTCAATGGGGGCGAGCCTTTCTTTCCGCTGTAGGCCATCGTGATTTGCCGTCTGCCACGCCGTTGTCCCGATGGGGGAGGCATGAACTTGCCTTTCCTGTGCTTGCCCTTCTTGTGCTTGGTGGGGGGCTGCATGCCGCGTCCGCCGATAGTGTCCACCAGTTCGCGTGCCTCATATTCATAGACATTGATTTGGGTCTTGCCCATGTAGTAGCGGCGCATGGCGTTGTCGGGAGTCTCGGGAGAGGGGATGACCTGTAACTGTACATGCAGCGGACGGACGATGGTGTCGGCACGATAGACGATGTGCTCGGGGCGGAAATAATAGTATCCGTCGTCGCGGAAGAGGTTACTCAGGCGGTTGCGCTCGGAGTCGAGGTTGGGCACGCTGAAGGGTGCTCCCTTGCGCAGGTAGGTCTTCCAGCGGGTGGCGCGAATGAGCGAATCGGGGCGCTCGGGGAAGTCGAGGTAGGCGATACTGTCAATGTGGAACAGTTCGCCGGGATGTACCTGATAGGAAATCTTTGCCTTGCGCGGATTCTTCTGCGGCACGATATCGTGGCTGACTTGTCCGCGGAAGTAGCCGTAGTTGCGCAGGGTGTTCTGTGCCACCTGGGTACGCACACGAGGATTGACGGTGGTCAGGTAGATGGGCGTGGCAGCAAAGGTGTTGAACATCCATCGGCCGAACTTACGCTTGCTATAGATATACTTGTTGTAGGTCCAGAGACCGAAGGCAAGCGGCTGTCGGTGGTAGGACGAACCCATCAGGGAGTTGTTGGGGGCGTATGCCAACACGGCTTCCACCTCGTCCTTGGCTTTGGCGTAGGCGTTCTTGTCCATCTTCGTGGCGGTCTTGATGGAGTCTTTCTGCTGTTTGGTCAATCCGACCTTCTGCAGGGTTTCCATTGCCGTAGCGTCGCCTGTCAGCAAACCCGAAACGGTCTTGTAGGCTCCCGCCAGTGCCGTGATGACACCTGTGGTGTCGGTTCCCTCCCGTTGTTCCAGCGGAGCGTCGTATGCCAGTTTTTTGATGCCCGTATAGAGGGTTTCGTCCTCTGCCAGATTCTTGGTTTCGGAACAAGCCCCCAGCAGACCTGCCCCAAGGGGGAGGAGTAGCGTCCACAATATTTTTTGTATGCGTCTCGTTGCCTTCATGTCTTATTTGTTCGGGCTCTCCTTTAAGGGTGGAGCAGGGGAGTTCTGTTGTTTCTTTTTATTCCTGAAGATGAAGAGTTCGCCCAGACGGCTGCTTCGCTTGCGCAGTACAAGGCCGGCACCCATCTCCATCACATCGTCCTCGAGCAGCGACTCGGTATCGCGGTCGTAATAGACACGAACATAGCGTGTGGCGCTCTTGTCGAGGCGGTACTCGATGGAGACATTGTTGATGATACTCTGCCCCGTGTTCTGTGCCTCGCTGCCGGAACTTACCTTGCCGCCCACGATAAGGCTGATGCGGTTGCCCCAGAAGCGTTTGGCGAAACTGAAACTATAGTCAGTCTGGGTTCCCCCCGATGCGGTATTGGTGTTGTCGATGCCGAAGTTCAGGTCGATGGTGCTCAGGGCTTTGTTCGACAGAGCAGAAATCTGGGTTTGCAGGAACGAGTTGAGGGCATTGGTGGC
>JAGCYD010000065.1 GCA_017960985.1 Bacteroidaceae bacterium | reverse complement strand
TTCACTTTGGCTCATGGCCGAAGACCACATCGGAGGTATTCCCGTCGTGGATGACGAGAACCATCTTGTCGGTATCGTTACCAACCGCGACCTGCGTTTCGAACTGAACCGCAACCGCCCCATCGACGAAGTGATGACCAGCGAGCATATCGTTACTACCGACACGGAGACCGACCTCTTCAGCGCAGCACAGATTCTGCAGGAGAACAAAATCGAGAAACTCCCCGTTGTTGACAAGGATAACCACCTCATCGGACTTATTACCTACAAGGACATCACGAAGGCAAAGGACAAGCCTATGGCTTGCAAGGACTCCAAGGGTCGCCTCCGCGTAGCAGCCGGTGTGGGTGTAACGGAGGATACGCTCGAGCGCATGAAGGCTCTCGTCGAAGCAGGAGCCGATGCCATCGTTATCGATACTGCACACGGACACTCCAAGTTCGTCATCGAGAAACTCAAGGAGGCCAAGGCTTCGTTCAAGAATGTGGATATCGTTGTCGGTAATGTTGCCACAGGCGAAGCCGCCAAGATGCTTGTTGAGGCTGGAGCCGATGGTGTCAAGGTTGGTATCGGACCGGGTTCTATCTGTACCACCCGCGTTGTGGCTGGTGTGGGTGTACCACAACTTTCTGCCGTATATGATGTGGCTGCCGCTTTGGCTGGAACGGGTGTGCCCCTTATCGCTGATGGCGGACTGCGCTACTCGGGCGATGTAGTCAAGGCACTTGCCGCAGGCGGATACTGCGTCATGATTGGTTCGCTCATCGCCGGAACAGAGGAAAGCCCAGGTGACACCATCATCTACAACGGCCGTAAATTCAAGTCGTACCGTGGTATGGGTTCGCTCGAGGCTATGGAGTGTGGTTCGAAGGACCGCTACTTCCAGGGCAATGTCAAGGATGTGAAGAAACTCGTCCCCGAAGGTATTGCAGGCCGTGTGCCCTACAAGGGAACCGTACAGGAAGTCATCTACCAACTCATCGGTGGACTCCGTTCGGGTATGGGATACTGTGGTGCTGCCAATATCGAGGCGCTACATTCGGCACGCTTCGTCCGCATTACCAATGCCGGCGTACTGGAGAGTCATCCCCACGATGTGGCCATCACCAGTGAGGCTCCCAACTACAGCCGCCCACAATAAATAAGAAACACTAACGATAACCTTAACGCTAACCAATACAGAGAAGATATGAAACGCATTGCATTATTTCTTCTACATTTGACATTTTACATCCCTGTGCTTGCACAGGACGATCCTGTCATTATGACGATAGCCGGGCAACCCATCACCCGAAGCGAGTTTGAGTACAACTACAACAAGAACAACTCGGAGAATGTCATCGACAAGAAGGACATCGAAGGGTATGTGGATTTGTTTATCAACTACAAGTTGAAGGTGAAGGCTGCTGAGGATGCCGGACTGGATACGCTGGAGAGTTTCCGTAAGGAGTTCCTCAAGTATCGCGACCAGCAGATACGCCCGTTGTTTATACCTGCCGGTGCCGAGGAGGCCGAGATACGCGGATACTACGACGGCATGAAGAAGCAGTTGAACGGACACGACCTTCGTTTGCCGGCACACATCTTCCTTCAGGTGAAGCAGAATAGTACGCCTGAGGAGCAGGCCGTCAAGAAGGCTCGCATCGATAGTATCTATCAGGCATTGCAGGGTGGAGCAACATTTGCCGAACTTGCTATGCGCCACTCCGAAGACCGTCAATCGAGCATGCGCGGTGGAGAACTTACCTGGTTCGGACCGGGTCAGTTGGTGAAGGAGTTCGAGGATGTCATGTACAAACTGAACAAGGACGAAGTGTCGGAGCCTTTCCTCTCGCCCGTCGGCTATCATATCGTGAAGTTGGTGGACTGTAAGGAACTCGAGCCCTACGAAACCTTGAAGCCCCAGATACAGCAGTTCCTTGAGTCGCGTGGTATGCGCGAGCGCTTGGAGAAACATGCTGTGGATAGCGTTGCCGCTGCACGAGGTATGTCTGCCGAGCAGTTGCTGGATGCTGAAGTGGTGCGTCTCTCCGCTGAGGATTCCGACCTGAAGTATCTTGTGCAGGAGTATCACGACGGTTTATTGCTGTACGAATTCAGCAAGAACCAGATATGGGACCCAGCAGCCAAGGATACCGTTGCCATAGAGAAATATTTCAAGAAGAACAAGAAACAGTACGCCTGGGACAAGCCCCGCTTCCGTGGAATGGTTTACTATGCCCAGAATCCTTCGGATGTGAAGGCCGTGCAGAAGATGGTAAAGGGTGTGGACGAGAAACTATGGACAAAGAAAGTTCGCGATGCCTTCAATAAGGACAGCGTGACCGTCCGTATGGAGCCCCCGAAGTTGTATAAGCCCGGCGACCATGCTTTTGTGGATTCGCTTGCCCTGAATATCAAGACGGGTAAGACCAAAGCCCGCAAGGGCTTCCCCTATTCAGCAGTAGTCGGCAGGAAACTAAAGAAGGGTCCGCAGTATTGGACGGATGTGGATGCTCAGGTGATATCGGACTATCAGGTTGCGTGCGACCACAAGTTTGCCGAGGAGTTGCGTAAGCGGTACGAGGTGGTGGTTTATCGCGATGTACTTGATACCGTAAACAAGCATTGATGTTAAATGGCAAGTGTCAAATGTGAGTAGAATGAAACGATTGTTATATATTTTACTTTTTACATTTTGCATTTCTCTTCAATCGTTTGCCCAGAGTGACAACAATGTCATCGACGAGGTGATATGGGTTGTGGGCGATGAGGCTATCCTGAAGAGTGAGGTGGAAGGATTGCGTCGTGACCCTTCGTGGTCGCAAATCAAGGGTAATCCTTATTGCGTCATTCCCGAACGCCTTGCTATCCAGAAATTGTTCCTGCATCAGGCCGTAATAGACAGCGTGGAGGTGACCGATGCACAGGTGAATGCGTATGTGGATGAACGCATCAACGACTGGGTGATGACGGCTGGCAGCAAGGAGAAACTGGAAGAGTATATGTCCATGCCCATGTCGCAGATACGGGAGGAATTGTTTGATCGATACAAGGACGAATTGTCGGTGAACCGGATGCGTGAGAAACTGACGGAGGATGTAAAGGTAAGTCCTGCCGAGGTGCGTCGCTATTTCCAGAATTTGCCCGAGGATTCCTTGCCACTTATCCCGACGCAGGTGGAAGTGGAGATATTGGTGCTACAGCCCAAGATTCCCGACGAGGAAATCAATCGGGTGAAGGAAGAACTGCGTGGCTATGCTGAGCGTGTGAACAATGGAATGACCTTCTCTACGCTGGCCATACTCTATAGTGAAGACCCAGGCTCGTCGCGCCAAGGTGGTGAGTTGCCCTATATGGGAAAGGGTGAACTGGACCCAGCCTTCGCCAATGTGGCCTTTGCCTTGACCGACCCGAAGAAAGTGTCGAAGGTAGTAGAGTCGGAATCGGGTTTCCATATCATTCAGTTGATAGACAGGCGTGGGGACAAGGCTAAGTTCCGTCATATATTGCGGAAACCGGTCGTGGCACAGAAGAATGTGGATGAGGCTTTGTTACGGTTAGACTCGATAGCCGACGATATCCGTAAGGAAAAGTTCTCTTTCGAGGATGCCGCTTCGTTTATCAGCGAGGACAAGGATACGCGGAACAACCACGGACTGATGACCAACCAGAAAGTGCAGAATGACGGTAGTCGCATTCAGACTTCGCGGTTTGAAATGGCAGAATTGTCGAACTACTATCCAGATTTGGCACGCATCGTGGAGAAGATGGAGATAGGTGAGATATCCAAGCCTTTCAAGATGACCGACAAGCACTTGAAAACCGTTTGCGCGATTGCCAAACTGAAGAACCGCATCAAGGCACACCACGCCAGTATGTCGGAAGACTTTCAGGTGCTCAAAGATATTGTGCTGAACAAGAAAAAGGGAGAACTCCTTGACGACTGGATTCGAGAGAAGCAGAAGACCACTTATATCCGTATCAACGAGGAATGGCGGGATTGCGACTTCGAGTATCCAGGATGGGTGAAGTAGATAGATTTGAAACGATTCAGGATTATACAACTATGTTTGATTGCACTTCTGGCCATGTCGATGACGGTTGGTCCTGTGCGAAAGAACGATAATCGTAAGCCTTCGGACTCGAGGGTACATCTGTTGCATGCCGATCGTCTGTACTTCAACCAGCGCAAACATCCCACGGCACAGTTCTTGGTAGGCGATGTGCGTTTTGACCATGAGGGCACTTTGATGTTCTGTGATAGCGCGCTCTTTTACGAGGCGACGAACTCCTTTGATGCTTATGGTCATGTCCGAATGCGTCAGGGCGATACCCTTTCGTTGGTCAGTGAGATTCTGTATTACGATGGGCTCGACCAGATAGCACGGGCGCGCCGCAATGTCGTGTTGAAGCATAGAGGTACAACGCTATATGCCGATTCGTTGGATTATGACCGTCTTTATGACTTGGGCTACTTCTTCGAAGGAGGAAAGTTGGTGGATAAAGATAATGAACTGACAAGCGACTGGGGAGAATACAGCCCTGCGACACGCGATGCGGTGTTCAACTATAATGTCCGCCTGATAAATCCCCGTCCTCCGAAGGAAGCCAGTTCGGTACTCATCAGTGATACGCTGTACTATAATACCAGGTCGGGTATTGCTCATGTCGTGGGGCCAAGTAACCTTGACAACAAGGATAATCACATCTATACCGAGAACGGATATTACAACTCGAATACCGAGGAGTCGTATCTGCTGAACCGTTCCATCATGCAGAATGGCTATAAGATACTGATAGGCGATAGCGTCTATTGGAACGGCAAGGACGAAGTAGGTAAGGCATATGGACATGCCGTATATACGGACACGCTGAACAAAAACAAGTTCGTTGGCAATTATGCCTTGTACGATGACAAGCGTGGGTATGCGGAGGCGGCAGATAGTGCTGTGCTCATCGACTATTCGCAGAAAGATACTTTCTATGCCCATGCCGATTCGTTCTTTCTCTATACCTACCATATAGATACGGACAGCATGTATCGTATGCTTCATGCCTATCATCATGTCCGTGCTTATGGGGCAGACTTGCAGGCTGTTTGTGATTCTATGGTGTATGATGGTCGTGATTCGTGTACGACAATGTATAAAGACCCCATCGTCTGGCAGAAAGAGCAGCAACTGTTGGGAGAGGAGATAAAGGCATGGCGCAATGATTCTACACTGGATAGCGTATATGTCATCAATCAGGCCTTGTCTGTCGAACAGGTGGATTCAGTACATTATAACCAGATTGCCAGTAAGGAAATACATACCTATTTCAAAGACGGAAACATTTGGTTGACGGTGGCCGACATGAATGTGTATGTCAATTTCTATCCGTTTGACAGCGATTCGCTGATGATAGGCATGAACCATACGGAAAGCAGTCTGATGAAGATGTTCATGAAGAACCGTAAGGTGGAGAAGATATGGATGCCGGAGGCCTCGGGCGTGATGTATCCCATGACAATGATACCCAAGAATGCACTTTATCTCGATAATTTTGCATGGTTCGACTATATACGACCGAAGAATAAGGACGATATTTTTAACTGGCGTCCCAAAAGAGCCGGGACGGAGTTGAAGGAGAGTGTGAGTCATGCAGCGCCTTTGCAGAAGTTGGATAAGGTGAAACTGAAGAAAGGGAAGAAATAAAGATAAAAGAGATGGGACTGTTTCAGACGCGGGAACCCCGCAAATACAGAAGGATAAGTATCTACACCAGTGAACGACAGGATAAGTTGGATAAACTGGTGCGGGATGTGAAGCGTGAGATGGGCGAATTGCCTGCGAATGACATCGAGCCAGATAGATTCAAGGGTAAGTTTTCGCAGTTTACTCCCCGTGCCAGTCAGGCTGGTGAGCGTGAGAATCGCCTAACATGGCCTTTGGCGCTTATACTCATTCTGGTCCTGATTTTGGTGTGGCGATATATTGTGATGGGGAAATTGTAATAAGAGTATGGCCGATATAATACATCTTTTACCTGATTCTGTAGCAAACCAGATTGCTGCCGGCGAGGTTATTCAACGCCCCGCCTCGGTGGTGAAGGAATTGCTCGAGAATGCTATAGATGCGGGTGCACATCGTATAGATGTGCTTCTGGTAGATGCAGGTCGGACATCGATACAGGTGATAGATGACGGAAAGGGAATGTCTGAGACTGATGCCCGTATAGCATTCGAACGCCATGCAACCAGTAAGATAGCGCAGGCTTCGGATTTGTTCAGCCTTACGACTATGGGTTTCCGCGGAGAGGCTCTGCCAAGTATTGCGGCAGTTGCACAGGTCACACTTAGAACTCATGCAGCTGATAGCGAACTGGGTACATGTTTGACGATAGAGGGCGGAAAGGTAACATCTCAGGAATTGGATAACTGTCCTGTGGGCAGTAATTTCATGGTGCAGAATCTGTTTTTCAATGTGCCTGCCCGTCGTAAATTTCTGAAAAGCACCCAAACGGAACTCTTCAATGTGATGCAGGAGTTTGAGCGTGTGGCGTTGGTGAGTCCCGACATCCATTTTACCTTTACACACAACGAGCATCTGTTGAATACGCTGTTGCCAGAACCCAGAAAACAAAGAATCGCAACGATTTTCGGCAAAAAACTGAGTGAGCAACTGCTTAGTGTGGATGTTGAAACAACATTGTGCTCGTTGCATGGTTATGTGGGGAAGCCTGAATCTGCCAAAAAGAAAGGTGCAAGACAATATTTCTTCATTAACGGACGATACATGCGTCATCCGTATTTCCATAAGGCAGTTCAGGAGGCATTTGAAGGACTGATTCAGCCGTTGGAGCAAGTGCCGTATTTCTTGTATATGGAGGTAGATCCTGCTACGATAGATGTAAACATCCACCCAACAAAGACGGAGATAAAGTTTGAAAACGAGGTTGCCATCTGGCAGATTATTCTGGCGGCGACGAAAGAGGCGTTGGGTAGATTCAATGCAATTCCTACGATAGACTTCGATACGGAAGGACGGCCGAAAGAGATGCCTGTATATAATCAAACGATAGAGAAACCAGCAACGGCGTCTCCACCTCGCCCTGTTACAAGTACGGGTTATAATCCCTTTAAGGAACCTTCAGCGTATCATAATACACCGAAAGATTGGAAGGCACTTTATGAGGGCGTAACTAATACACAGCAACAATCGCAAGATACCTTGCCTTTATCTCGGGCGGAAGATTTGGTCTCTTCGGAACTGGAAAGAAGTGTACAGCACTATCAGTATCGTGGGCAATATATTATAACGGAAGTCCGTTCGGGCTTGATGCTGATAGACCAGCGCCGCGCGCATACGCGTATATTATATAATAAGTATAGAGAAATGCTGGAGTCTCGGACGGGACCGTCTCAAGGACTGCTTTTTCCTGAACTTGTCCAGATTCCCATGTCGGATGTCCCATTAGTAGAGGACATGCAGCAGGACTTGAAAGCCTTGGGATTTGAAGTGTCTTCTTTGGGTGGTGGTAGTTATTCCATTCAAGGAATGCCGGCAGGACTCGAAGGTGTTGAACCCAAACAACTCTTTATGGACCTCGTAGAAACATCGAAGACAAAAGGACAGGATATAGAAGGAGAAATACATCATCGTATTGCCCTGACGCTGGCTCTGAAATCTGCGATATCGGTTGGCGAGGTGCTCACCCAACAGGAGATGGAGAACCTCGTGGATGAGCTTTTCCAACAGCAAGAACCGAACTACACACCAGACGGTAAGGTTATTGTTGTGATATACCCTCATGATAACCTTGAAAAACTGTTTAAATGATGTTTTTCTTATTTTTTAGGCTTGAGAGTAAAAAAATGTGAAATAATTTTGAAGGTTTCAATATTATTTTTGTACCTTTGTGCCCAAACACATGGTGCGAAAGCGCTAATTAAGGTGTGAGTGATAATAATAAAAAGAAAAGAATAGTATTAACATTTTTAATTAAGCTTAGTATGAAAAAGTTAATGATGTTGTTGGCTCTCTGCAGCTTTACCGCTTTT
>JAGCYD010000064.1 GCA_017960985.1 Bacteroidaceae bacterium | reverse complement strand
GAGAGTGGAGAGTGGAGAGTGGAGAGAGGAAACATTATCCAGCACCTCAAGTGTGTGATAGAAGTTGTCCTTATGCCCACGACCATTTCGCACTTCCACGCCTTGCAAGGCGGCCAGTTCGGGGAAGATAATGGGCAAAAGGCCTGCACGGTCCAGTTCGATGAAGCCAATAGAAGGTTGCGGCGACAGCATGATTTTATTCAATTCGTCGATGATACGCTCTCCAGAGATAATCTTAATGCGTTCTGCATTGCGTACGAGGGCTTCCTGCGTTTCTTCCTCTATCTGGAAACGCAACTGAGTGGCGAAGCGCACACAGCGCATCATGCGCAATGGGTCGTCGGAGAAAGTAATGTCGGGGTCGAGAGGCGTGGCGATAATACGATCCTCCATATCGAGCAAGCCACCGAAACGGTCGATGAGTTCTCCGAATCGGTTTATATTGAGACATACCGCAAGGGCGTTGATAGTAAAGTCGCGGCGATTAAGGTCGTCCTCCAGTGTTCCGTCCTCCACGACAGGCTTTCGGCTATCGTGGCTATAACTTTCACGACGGGCGCCGACGAACTCCACAGCCCCTTTCCCGTCCTCCCCCGAAGGGGAGGGGAATGATATTTGCGCTGTGCCAAAGTTCTTGAACACGGAGAGGTGTGCCTTGCGCCCCAGTTTCTTCTTCAATGCCTGGGCCAGCATGATGCCAACCGACGGACTAAAGGCTGAGGGCAAAGGACTAAGGTCGTCTTTAGCCTTTTGCCCTTCGCCTTTTGTCAGGCCATTTGGGCTTACGACCACCACATCAATATCCTTCGAAGGGCGTTCGAGAAAGAGGTCGCGCACATAGCCGCCAACGAGATAGCACTCTACGCCCATCTCATCAGCCGTCTGTCCTATCTCGCGGAAGATGGGAGCCGACAGCAATTGCTGCATCTGTTCACGACTTATCTCACGCATTATCTTTATTCCTTATTCTTTAATCCTTCCTTATCGAAAGCCAACTTGCGACGATAGAATTCGGTCTTGAGCGTATCGCCCTGTGCCAGTTGCAGTTCCACGCTATCCATAAGCAATATGGCTTGCCGACGCGCTTCGATGGCTGTCGGAAAATTCTGACGCATACTCAATATGGTGTCACGAGCAGCAGAGTAATTGCCTGCGGCATACAACTGACGAGCCTCACCAAGTTTCTGCTGGCCTTGCTGTTCAGGGTCAGGTTTACTTGCACAGGCAATCAATATAATTGGAATGAGGAATAATACTCTTTTCATAAGATAAACCTACGAATATCGTTACCGAACGCCAAAATCATTAGGGCGATAAGGAGTCCCATACCTATATATTCGAGCCATACCATCACACGCTCGCTGGGTTGACGCCCCGTAATGGCCTCGTAAAGTAATACGACCACATGTCCACCGTCGAGACCCGGTATCGGCAAAATATTCATCACGGCCAGCACAATACTGATAAGGGCTGTCATCGTCCAGAAACGCAGCCAGTTCCAAGTCTCGGGGAACATATCACCGATGGCTATGAACGAGCCCACTTCCTGCGCGCCGTCCTTCGTTGCCACATATTTCAAGCTGCCCACATAATTGGCCAATGTATTCCAACCCAACCTCATACCTGCAGGGATACAGGTGAGGAGATTGTAGTCGATGTGGTTCACGGTATAATCCGTTATAATATTATGGCGATAGACACCCATACGGTACTCTTCATCGAGTTGGATAGCTACCGTATCAGGCTGCGCCGCATCGGGATTCTGGAAGACGAGCGTCATTTTCCGCAGGCGTAAACTGTCGGCAAGGGTACAACTATTTGAAGCGAGTACATCCTGTTTGCGCACGAACAGCGAATCGTAGTCGCTCCAATAATGGACTTCTGTTCCATCCACAGCCAAGATACGACTGCCTTTTACCATACCAGCCTTCGCCACAGCACTCCCCTCTGCCACACTATCTACCACCATAGGCGAAGCCACCATCATGAAAGGCGGAACCGAACGGAGCATCTGTAACAGATTGATGCCATCCTCGGGCATCGACAGAGATGTTTCCTTACCATTACGCAGTACGGAAACGGTCTTAGCAGTCGAAATGTCCTGAATCACCGAAGCACTCCATCCGCGAATCTCCTCGCCGTCAATCCGCACGGGAATATCACCATCGCGAAAGCCCAATGCCTCTGCTTCCTCGTTATAGACAAAACCTTGTTTGATATTCTGCATGGGCAGACGATCCTCTCCCACAACAAGCATTATGCCGCAGTAGATGACGAATGCCGTAATGAGGTTCATCAGCACACCGCCCACCATGATGAGGAAGCGTTGCCAAACCTTCTTCGAGCGGAACTCCCAAGGCTGTGCCTCGCCCTCCAACTTCTGGTTGGTTTCGTCTATCATACCCGCGATAGCCACATAGCCACCAATGGGCAACCAACCGATACCATATTCTGTACCCACCGAGTCGTCGTATTTCTTATTGCCGATGTTCTCGGTCTGGATTTTATCTTTCTGTCCCGTCAGGCGATAGTAGGTATTGCGTATCCAGGCAAACAAATTCTGGCCTTCCTTGCCGCGTTGGGTAACAAGAGGTTTGCCGCAAAGGCGACGGAACCAATTATCATAGGTACTGAACAGATGGAAACCCCAGTTGGCAAACAGATAAAAGCGTGTCACGCGGGTCTTGAACAACTTGGCGAAGCCGAAATGACCGCCCTCGTGCAATACGACGAGTAGCGACAGGCAGAGCAACAACTGGATAGCTTTGATTAAGATTATATTCATTTTATTTTCGGATTACTCAGATTATTCGGATTGCTTAATTTATCAGTTCCTGTGCGATATGGCGTGCCTGTGCATCGCAGAGGAAATAGTCGTCGAGGGTTGGCTGTTTGATGAATGTAGCCTTCTGCATGGTGCGTTCGATAATCTCCGGCATCTGCATAAAGCCACATTGTCCCTGACGGAAAGCAAGATTCACCACTTCGTTGGCTGCATTCACCACGCAGGGCATCGTTCCCCCTTGACGGAGTGCCTCGAAGGCCAACGCCAAACAACGGAACTTGCCGAGGTCAGGTTCCTCGAAGGTCAGGTCGTGCATCTTGTACCAGTCGAGACGGTCGAACGAACTGGCCAGTCGGTAAGGATAACTGAATGCCAATTGTATGGGCACCCGCATATCGGGCACGCCCAACTGTGCCTTGACGGCTCCGTCGCGGAACTGCACGGCACTATGTACAACACTCTGCGGATGTACAACGACCTGTATGCGGTCGGCATCGACACCGAAGAGCCATTTGGCCTCGATCACCTCGAAACCCTTGTTCATCATCGTTGCCGAGTCGATGGTTATCTTCGCCCCCATATCCCAGTTGGGATGTTGGAGTGCCATCTCGGGCGTAACGGTACGGAGCTCGTCCAGCGTATATTTACGGAACGGTCCACCACTTGCCGTAAGAATGATTTTCTCTATTTCGCTCTGCTCTCCCATCAAGCTCTGGAAGATGGCAGAATGCTCCGAATCTACAGGCAAAATGGCAGAATGGTTCTCCATCGCCATACGGGTAACCAACTCACCTGCCACAACAAGGGTTTCCTTGTTGGCAAGGGCTATCATCTTGTGGCTCTGTATGGCTGCCACCGTCGGACGAAGTCCCGCGAAGCCCACAAGGGCAGTAAGCACGATATCCACTTCGTCGTTCTGCACTATCTGACAAAGTGCATCGACTCCCGTATAGACCTGAATAGGCAGGTCGTCCAAGGCTTCCTTGACATAGGCATAACGACTTTCATCGGCAATCACGACCTGAGCCGGTTGGAATTTCCGTGCCTGTTGTATCAGCAAGTCTGCCTGTCGGTTGGCCGTCAGTACATAAGCCTCGTACAGGTCGGAATGTTCCTCGATTACCTCGAGCGCCTGCGTACCGATGCTACCCGTTGAGCCGAGGATGGCTATTTTCTTCTTGTCTTTCATTTTCAATTCAGTTCTATCAGTCCTTCGGGCAACTGCATGTGAACAATATGTGCCGTATGGTCAATTTCCTTGATGAAGTCCTCCACAGCTGGTATCAGTAAAGTTCCGTCCTTGGTTGCCACTTCGAACAGGACATTTTGCGTATCTTCGTTCACATGGGTTATCTTTCCCAGTTCCCCTGCCTCTGCATCACACACGGTAAAGCCTACAAAGTAAGCCCAGGTATAATCCTCCTCTTCATCCTCGGGAGTCAAGCTATAAGGGAAATACACCTCTACCCCACTATACTCCCCGACATCGGCGGCGGTATCCAAATCCACAAACTTCAGCAGAGCGGAATGCTCACCCCGAAAACGATACTCCTCGAGAAAGAACGGCACAAGTATGCCATCTAACAACAGCAGGAGATAGTCGGCATCTACCCTATCCCATACATCCGAGGAAAAGGAGAACGATATTTCGCCCCGAAAACCATGAGGCTTTCCCAGTTGTCCTATCTTGTATGCCTCGTCCAGAGCTATCATTTCACGCGGGTAATGTGTGCGCCGAGGGCATTTAGACGGCCCTCGATATCCTGATATCCTCGGTCAATCTGACCAATATTGTCAATCTGGCTCGTACCTTGGGCACTCATTGCCGCAATCAGCAAGGCAATACCCGCACGGATGTCGGGACTGGTCATACGACCACCATGCAACATCATGCGCTTGTCATGTCCAACGACTACAGCACGGTGCGGGTCACAAAGGATAATCTGCGCACCCATATCGATGAGTTTATCGACGAAGAACAAACGACTTTCGAACATCTTCTGGTGGATGAGTACCGAACCCTTTGCCTGCGTTGCCACAACAAGCAACACACTCAGAAGGTCGGGCGTAAGTCCGGGCCACGGAGCATCGGAGAGTGTCATGAACGAGCCGTCGATAAAAGAGTCTATCTCGTAATGCTCCTGTTCGGGAATGAAGATATCGTCGTCCTCGTGTACCACCTCGATACCGAGACGGCGGAAGGTATAGGGAATGATGCCCAACTGCTCATAAGCCGTATTCTTTATGCGTACGCCTTTACCGCACATGGCAGCCATACCGATAAACGAACCCACCTCAATCATATCGGGCAGTATCGTATGTTCAGCCCCATGCAATTCCGTCACGCCCTCAATCGTCAAGCGGTTGCTGGCAATACCCGATATGCGGGCACCCATGTTGTTCAGCAATCGACAAAGTTGCTGAATATAGGGCTCACAGGCTGCATTATATATCGTGGTCGTTCCCTGTGCAAATACGGAAGCCATGATGATGTTGGCCGTTCCCGTCACGGAAGCCTCGTCCAACAGCATATAGGTTCCCTTCAGTTGCTTAGCCTTTATCTCAAATACACCGCGCTCGCGGTCATAGGCAAAGTCGGCACCCAGTTTCTTGAAGCCGAGGAAATGCGTGTCGAGCCTGCGACGACCTATCTGGTCGCCACCCGGACGAGACACCGATGCCGTACCATAACGGGCAAGCAAAGGTCCCATAAACATCACGCTACCGCGAAGATGGGAGCAACGGTCCAGAAACTCATCACATCGCAGATAGTCCAGATTCACCGCATCAGCCTGGAAAGTATAGTCCCCCTTGTCGTTGTTGGTAACCTTCACACCAATCTCTGCCAACAACTTGATTTGGTTGTTGATATCGGCAATGTCGGGAATGTTCTTAATGCGTACAGGCTCGGAAGTGAGCAATGTTGCACAAAGCACCTCGAGGGCTTCGTTCTTGGCTCCTTGCGGTGTAATCTCGCCTTTCAGGGCATGACCACCTTCGATAATAAAACTGGACATACTTATATCTTTTTCCGTTTCCGTTTGCTACTGCCGTCCTGTCTGGGCAAAGTCTGCACAGGTGCGAAGTGAAACTCCGAAAGGTCGAGTTGCACCTTGCCATGCGTATAGTGTGCGATATCGGCTGCCACCTTCTCGTCGTCCATCGCGTCGCGATTCCAGGTAAACAGGCTTTGCTTCATCTGGTTTGCCGTGAGGGCAAGCAAAGCATCGCGTTCCTCCCCCTCGGGCATTTCTGCCAGTTGGCGGAGCGACTCTTCTATCAAATACCCATATTGGCGCTGCTGAATTTCCTTCATAGGGTAAGGCAATGGCTCAGGCTTCTGTGCCGACTCGCCCAGCGGAGTTATTTGACAAGGATAGTCAATATCGAGGCGATAGCCAGAAATATAGGCGATATGGTCCCAAATGCGATGCTTATAGTCGGGCAGTTCGCGCAACTGAGGCTGCATGTTCACCATAATGCTGAAGATAGACTCAGCACAACGCTGACGCTCCTCACGGTCGGGTATGCTGACGGCATATTCTATCATCTCCTGTACGCTTCGCCCATATTCAGGCATCAACAGTTTCTCTTTTTGTGTATTATAGTTCATGATTCCACTTTTAACTCTTAACTTTTCACGGAATGAAGCATATCCTTCGAAGGCTTTGCCTCAAACTCTTTCAGGTAGAACGGCTCGCTGTATGCCACATCAACAAAGTCCTGGTGCATCATGCGGCGCTCTGCCAACGGGAACATATGCTTCGCCAGAGGATGGATGTCCGACAGGAATCGGGCATTGGGATGACTGATAACCGTCTGTACCTTTGCCGAGCCGTCGCCAAAGAAATAGACAGGTCCCTTGGCCAGATATTCGCGATAAGTTTCGGCATCCACGATGTCGGCCTGAACACCACGCAACGGCTTCAAAGCGCGGTCATACACGGCAGCATAGACCTCCATCCGTCGTGCATCAATCATCGGGACAAGCAAAGCGTTCTCCTCCAGTTCCCGATAGAGTAACACGGGAACACACATTATCTCAAGCGTAGGCAACGCTATCAAAGGGATACCACGGCCATAGGCAACGCCCTTGGCCATCGAATAGCCGATACGCAAACCCGTATAACTGCCTGGCCCCTGACTGACGGCCACAGCATCCACGGGAATCGCATGACTATCGGCAAACGAAAGAGCCTGTTCCACGAACACGCCACACTGTGTGGCATGCGACGGACCTTCCATCGCCGTTTCCTCATGAATACATGTTCCGTCTTGGCTTACTGCCACGGAACACACCTTCGTGCTGGTCTCTATATGTAGTATGCAGGACATAGTTCGCCTACAAAGATAATGAAAGCCGAGCGCATAAACAAATTGAAGCATCAAAATATGTAACACAGACGCAAAGATGTGCTTGCGCAAGCTTCGCAATGATACTATTCCGTCGCCACGCGCAATACTATTTCATCGCTACACGCAATACTATTCTTCAGGTCCACGCAATAGTATTCCGTGCATCCTTACATTATTTATATGAATGGGCGACGATAGTATTTCGCCGCCCAAAACTTTGTGTTTCGCCCGTTTTTCACTATTTTTGCAAAAGAAACTGAAAAGGAAGTGCCATGAAAAAGACAGGTGACTATATTCAGCGAATAGAGATTGATGCCCTGTGGAGCGGCCGCAGGCACATTGTCTGGAACCTGAATCGGGAGGTGAACATCCTGAGTGGAGTGAACGGAGTGGGCAAGAGCACGATACTGAACCGCGTCGTGCAGAACCTGATGGAATTCCGCAATCTTGAAAAGACACTCGACGGAGTGACGATAACCTATAATCCCGAGGATGCAGACACGGTGCGGTTCGATGTCATCCGTTCGTTCGACCGTGCTGTAATCAGCAGCGAACTGCTGTCGAAGATTTCCGACCTGAAGTTGCAGACAGAACTGGACTTACAACTTTATACGCTGCAACGCAGGTATCTGGATTACCAAGTAAACTTGTCGAACCGCATGATTGCGATGCTGACCAGCGGAGAGCCCGAGGCACAGGAACATGCGCAGCAGATGATGGGAGAAAAGGCACACTTCCAGGATGTGGTGGACGAATTGTTCTCCTCGACGGGTAAGACTATCGTGCGCGACAGCAACGAGATTCTTTTCCGCCAGTACGACGAACAGATTGAGCCTTATCAACTCTCAAGCGGAGAGAAGCAGATGCTGATAATCCTACTTACCGTTCTGGTGCAGAACAAGGAGCCTTATGTGCTGTTTATGGACGAACCAGAGGTAAGTCTGCATTTTGACTGGCAGAAGCGCCTTGTTGCCCTTGTGCGCGACCTGAATCCGAATGTACAGGTCATACTGACGACACACAGCCCCGCGGTATTTATGGACGGCTGGATGGATTGCGTGACGGATGTGGAGGAAATCATAGTGGAGTGATAAGAGAAAAACGGGAAACAGGAAGATAGAAACGGGAGAAAACAGAGCCGTGGTACATCGTTTAATAGATAACATATCGTCGAAGTACATTGAAGCCGCCAATCGTTTGCGGCCCGACCGACGACGGCGGCGTATCGTGGTTTATGTGGAAAGTTACGACGATGTATTTTTCTGGCGTTCGGTGCTCGATGAGTTCGAAAACGACAAAATATACTTCGAGGTGATGCTGCCGTCGCGGACAAATCTGGGCAAAGGTAAGAAGTATGTCATGTCCAATCAACTGGGAGAGCAACTTGGACAGTCGCTGATTGCCTGTGTGGATGCCGACTACGACTATTTGATGCAGGGTTCAACCCCCGTGTCGCAGGAAATCATCCGCAACCCTTACATCTTCCATACCTATGTGTATGCCATCGAGAACTATCAATGCTATTCCCGTGGGTTGCACGAGGTATGCGTGATGTCCACCCTGAACGACAAGGAGATTGTGGACTTGGAAGCCTTCATGGCAGAGTATAGCCGCATCATTTGGCCGTTGTTCGTATGGAATGTATGGGTTTATCGTTATAATCTTTATAGTCGGTTTACCTTGATGGACTTTGGCGGCATCGTGTCCATCCGCGATATCAACCCCTATCATCCCGAACGGACACTCGAGGCGTTACGCCATATCGTGAATCGTAAGATAAACTGGATGCAACAGCATTATCCCCAGGGAAAGAAGACCTATCGTCCCTTAATGGATGAATTGTTAGGACTCGGACTGACGCCAGAGACAACATATCTGTATATCCAGGGGCACACATTGTTTGAGAATGTCGTGATGCCGTTGCTCGTGCCCATCTGCAGTCAATTGCGCAAGGAACGCGAGGCTGAGATTCGTCACAATGCCGTACATTCCCAACAACGACAAAACGAATTGTCCTGCTATCAGCATCGTCAAAGTCCCATCGACCAGATGCTGCGCAAGAGTGTGAAGTTCCGTGAGTCTGCCGTCTATGAACAGTTGAGGAACGACCTACGAAATTTTGTTGATAAGCTTTGAGACAAGTCCTTTCTCGGGCTTGCGGAAGAACTGATCCATCTTCTTGATAAGACCATCGATGGCAAAGACAACAACGCTGTCACCAGGTTGCACATGGGTACTACCATTGATGGGCATACCGACCTTGTCGCGAATCAATCCACCCAGCGTGACACCATCGGGAAGATGAAGATCCTTGATTGCCTTCTCCGTTATCAGCGAACCTTCCAACGCCACGAATTCGGCCACATCGGCATTGGCAATGGTCAGTTTCTTCATAGTCGCCACATCGGCATCAAGCATCATCTGGTAGATATGGCTTGCGGCTATCGTCTTCTTGTTGATAATAGTGCCTATATCGAGTTTCTCAGCCATATTCACATAATCCATGTTCTCCACCAAAGCCACGGTCTTTCTTACGCCTAGTCGTTTGGCAGCCAGACAAGCAAGGATGTTTGTTTCCGTTTCAGGCGTCAAAGCAGCAAAGGCCTGACACTTCTTGATGCCTTCATCAACCAGTGTTCCCGTGTCGCGTCCGTCGCCATGAAGTACCACGATATCGTCGTTCTCCAGAAGGTCGTTCAACTGGCGACACCTTTCCTCGCTCCGCTCCACAATCCTCATGTTTATCCAGTCGGGCTTCATGCGTGCCATTTGTGCCGAGATGCGACCGCCTCCGGCAATCATGATGTTCTTCACATCGGCATATTCTTCCTTGCCCACCAACTGACGAATCAGCGAAATGTGCTTGCGCGTCGTAACGAAATAGGCAATGTCACCCAAGAGTAGCATATCGTTACCACCTGGGATGATGGTGTCGTTGTCTCGTTTGATGACAACAATATGATAGGGGGCATCCGTCGGGCAGAGTTCGCGCAGGGGCACATCCAATATGCGTGCCGTCTCGCGCAGTTTGATGCCCATCATAATAAGGGCGCCCTGCTCAATTTCCCAATATTGCCTTACCCATGAGTGCTTCAGCCCTTCCAGTATTTCCTTTGCAGCCAACACCTCGGGATAGATAAGCGAGTCGATGCCCATACTGCGGAATAGTTCCAGATATTGTGGCTCGACATATTCGGCATTATCCACTCGCGCCACGGTCTTCTTGGCGCCGAGGGCATGAGCCAGCATACAGCAGGTGATGTTCTGGTTCTCGTCGGGGGTTACGGCAATAAACAGATGCGCATGTTGCACGCCAGCCTCTTTCAGACCCGAAATGGTGCTGGGTGGCGTGTTGATGGTCATCAAGTCGTAACTGCCCGATTCGGTCAGTGCATCGGTCTTTTCCTGACTTTCGTCGATGACTACAATGTCTTGATTGTCTCTCGACAGTAGTTGAGCCAAATGGCTGCCTACGGCTCCTGCGCCGGCGATGATGATTTTCATGATATATGTGATTTAATCCCCTCTTTATCTATTCCTACAATGTGGTATAGTTCGGCTGGTGTACCATGCTCCACGAACTTATCGGGCAGACCGAGACGGACGACTTCTGGATGGAAGCCATTCTCCGCCATAAACTCCAACACGGCAGAGCCAAGCCCACCCTTAATCGTACCATCCTCGACAGTCACAATGCGTTTGTATCGTTGTCCCACTTCGCGTAGAATATCTTCGTCGATAGGGTTCAAGTAGCGCATATTGTAGTGTGCAACTTGTTTCCCTGTTTCCTGCTCCACCTCGGCAATGGCCTGTGCGGCTGTGTTGCCCAATGGACCGAGTGAAAGCACAACCGTATCTCCATTGCCGTCCTTCAGTTTCTGTCCTTTTCCTACGGGAAGTTCTTCCAGCGGACAATGCCAGTCGGTCAACACACCGCGTCCTCGTGGATAGCGAATGACAAAGGCTCCCTTGTCGGGCAGTTGGGCGGTGTACATCATCTGACGCAACTCGTGCTCGTTCATCGGCGAGGCTATGGTCAGGTTGGGAATGGGGCGCAAGAAAGCTAGGTCGAACGCTCCATGATGTGTCGGTCCGTCCTCGCCTACCAGTCCTGCTCGGTCGAGACAGAACACTACGGGCAAGCGGCCAATGGCCACATCATGTATGATATTGTCGTAAGCGCGTTGCGTAAACGACGAATAGATGTTGCAGAAAGGTTGCATACCTTCCCGAGCCATACCTGCTGAGAATGTGACGGCATGCCCTTCGGCAATACCAACATCGAAGCAACGGTCGGGCATTTCTTTCATCACGATATTCAGGCTGCATCCCGTTGGCATGGCAGGTGTTACACCGACAATGCGCGGATTCTGTCGAGCCAGTTCCAACAGCGTTTCGCCAAACACATCTTGAAACCTTGGCGGTTGTGTCTCGTTGTGCTCCGTCTTGATGCGCTCTCCTGTGTCGGGGTCGAACTTACCGGGTGCGTGCCAAATGGTGGCATCTCGCTCGGCAGGTTCAAAGCCCTTACCCTTTATCGTATGGATGTGCAGCATCTTCGGACCTTTCATATCCTTGATGCGTTTCAATGTTTCTACAAGGCGTATGACATCGTGTCCGTCCTCAGGACCAAAATAGCGAATGTTCAGTCCTTCGAACATATTGTGCTGGTTCGTAATCAGCGATTTGATGGCATTGTTGAATCGCAGCAACCGTCCCTTACCGATGTCGGTCAGTATGCCCCATTGCAACAAACGGCGTGCAGTACGGTCACGCAATTTGTTGTAGGCAGAACTCGTCGTCAACTGGTGCAGATATTGTCCGATACCGCCCACGCTGTGGTCGATACTCATATCGTTATCGTTCAGAATGATGAGCAGGTCGTTGGGCGTCGAAGAAGCATTGTTCAGTCCCTCAAAGGCCAGTCCGCCCGTCATACTACCATCACCGATAACCGCCACAACATGGCGATCGTTTTCCTGCTGCTGTGCAGCCACAGCCATACCCAGTGCAATGGATATGGAATTGGAGGCATGTCCGCAGGTGCAGGTATCATACTCGCTTTCTTCGGGCGAAGGGAAAGGCTTTAGTCCATTCAGTTTACGGTTAGTGTGAAAGCACTCTCGTCTTCCCGTCAGTATCTTGTGCCCATAGGCTTGATGCCCCACATCCCACACAATACGGTCGTTGGGCGTGTCGAACACATAATGCAGGGCTACGGTCAGTTCCACTACGCCCAGACTTGATGCAAAGTGTCCTGGATTGTCGGCCAGTTCGTGTATGATGAAGTCGCGCAATTCGCGACACACCTCGGGCAACTGTTCCAGCGGTAGCTGTCGCAAGTCTGCCGGCAAGTTTATCGTAGATAAGAGATTATATTCTTTTTGTTCTGTTTGTTCCGTCATCTTGGCAAAAACTTAATGCAAAGTTACGCATTTCTTGTTTAACCATTGCAATATTTATGGCTAAATCGTATCTTTGCAACAGATATAGATACGATGAAGATATTTGCTATAGGACATAATTACGCGGCGCACAATAAAGAGATGGGCCACGCGTTATTAAAAATGGATAACCCCGTGGTGTTCACCAAGGCGGATTCAGCGCTACTGAAGGGCGGGAAGCCTTTCTTTATTCCGAGTTTCACACAGCAGTGTGAGTACGAAACGGAACTGGTGGTAAGAATCTGCCGACTGGGCAGGAGCATTGCCCCGAGATGGGCACATCGCTACTACGACCAAGTGACAGTGGGCATCGATTTCACGGCGAGGGACCTACAACAGGAACTGCGCAGCAAAGGCCTACCCTGGGAGATATGCAAGGGGTTTGACGGAAGCGCAGCGATAGGTGAGATGATAAGACTGGACGAACTGCCCGATGTGCAAAACCTGCACTTCCGACTGGAGAAGAACGGCGAAACGGTACAGCAGGGACATACGGCTGACATGCTGTTCGGAGTGGACGAAATTGTCTCCTACATCAGTCGGTTCTTCACCTTGAAGATGGGCGACCTTATATTTACGGGTACGCCTGCGGGTGTAGGACCAGTGAGCGAAGGCGACCAATTGGTGGGTTATCTCGAAGAGAGAAAGATACTGGAGTTTAATGTGAGATAAAGACCTCCCCTGCCCTCCCTAAAAGGGCGAGAATATATAGAATGAGAAACAAAGTGAAAAGATTAATCCTGACGCTTGTCGTGCTATGTGGCATAACGGGGATTACCCCCTCCCTTCAAGGAAGGGACGGAGTGGGTCTTGTCACTTATTTGGACTGGGACGAACTACGCATCGATACCATAATGCCCGTCTATACCGAGGTGGTACCCTTGGAAAGCGACTACCGACAGTATGACTACACCGTTTCCATCGATTATCCCGAATGGGGAAACCTGACGGCCGAAGAAACAAAACGCGTGAATCGAGCCGATTGGAAGGTGGGTGAGGAAATCGAGGTAAATGCCTCTGTTTCCGTCAGCCGCAAACGGGGTATGCTCGATATTTCTTTCTGCCCCATCGTCCGTCGGGATGGCAAATACAAAAAATTACTCAGTGCGTTTATCACGATTCATCCGACTCCTAAGGCAAAACAGATGCGTCGTGCAGTATCAGCCTCGGAAAGATATACCTCGGAGAGTGTGCTGGCCAAAGGCAAGTGGGTGAAGATAAGCATTACGGAAGATGGTATGTATCGACTGACCCGTTCAGCCCTGAAGGATATGGGTTTCACGAATCCCGATAAAGTACGGCTTTACGGACACGGAGGACATCGGTTGGACGAAATCTCAAATCCCAGCAAAGAATACGACGACCTCGAGGAAGTTCCCCTGTATAAAGCCAACGACAACACTTGGCTGTTCTGGGGCAATGGTCTGCTTTATTGGAGCGGTAGCATACGCATCATCAATCCCTATGCCACCAAAGCCTATTATTTCCTGACCGAAGCCGACTCACCCAGTGAGATACAGACGATAGTTCCCGATATAACGCCGACGACATCTTACGATACTTTTACCGACCATGTGCTGTATGAGAAAGACGAATTTGCGTGGTTTCATGGCGGGCGTCACCTCTATGACGGAACGGACTATGCCAACAGCGGAACGCACACCTACAAACTGACGACACACAACAGCGAGGGCGGAGAAAGACTGACAATAGCCTTTACGGCAGGAGCCAAAACTCCGACCAAGGTGGAGCCAAGCGTAAACGGAAATGCGTTAGCAAACATGACGCTGAGTTCGCTGGGAAGTTATGCCTATGGTACAGCCTCGACAAAAACAACCGCCGTGAGCAGTTATAGTGTGGGGAGCGACTGGACTATTCGAATATCCAGCACCAGCGGTAATCCTGCCCACCTCGACTATCTGGCACTACACTACGACCGTCTGTTGACCCCTTATCAGGGATATGTCGCATTCTCTTCGTTAAACGACGAACCAGCCCAGTTCAATATTGTAGGCTCGGGACTGAAGGTTATGCGTATCGGCGAGCCCGGCGATGCGGCCTGTCTGATACAAGGCACGCAAGATGGAACTATATATCAGGTCGTAGTGGACAACTCTTCACGCCGTCATGTAGCTTTCGACCCGCAATATGCATTTCCGCAGCCTACGGTTGAGGGCACGGTCAAGAACCAGAACCTGCATGCTTTAGGCTGTACCGATATGGTCATTATTGTACCGACAAACGACAAACTGACGGCTCAGGCCGAACGGCTGGCAGAAGCACATCGTCAGTACGATGGGTTGCGCGTGGCCGTGGTGCGAGCAGACCAGATTTACAATGAGTTTTCCAGCGGTACACCAGACGCGACGGCTTATCGCCGACTGATGAAAATGTTGTACGACCGTGCAGAGAACGAAGAGGACATGCCCCGCTATCTATTGCTGTTTGGCGATTGTGCCTGGGACAACCGCATGTTGTCTGCGGCATGGAGTAACAAAAATCCCGACGACTATCTGCTTTGCTTCGAAAGCGAAAATAGTCTGAGCGATACGCAATGCTATGTAATGGAGGACTATTTCGGGCTGTTGGACGATGGCGAAGGAGGTAGTCTGACTTCGGACAAGACCGACCTTGGCATAGGGCGATTCCCTGTGGTCTCGGTAGCCGAAGCAAAGATGATGGTGGACAAGACCATCAGTTTCCTGAGCAACGAATATGCAGGCAACTGGAAGAATATCATCACCGTATTGGGGGACGATGGAGACGATAACGAGCACATGAAATATGCCGACGATATCGCCGAGAATATCATTGCTGCAAACCCAGAAATGGAAGTACGGAAAATCATGTGGGATGCCTACACCCGTGTCAGCACTTTAACAAGTAACACCTATCCAGAAGTGACGGATTTGATTAAGAAACAGATGGAAGAAGGTGCACTCGTCGTGAACTATACAGGCCATGCGGCCACTTATACCCTGTCACACGAGTTTGTGCTCATGTTGCCGGACTTCGCAGCATTCTCCGGAAAAAAACTTCCTTTGTGGGTGACAGCAGCCTGCGATGTGATGCCATTCGACGGAACGGGTGACAATATAGGCGAAACCTGTATATTGAACAAGGATGGTGCAGCCGTAGCATTTTATGGAACGACACGCACCGTATATGCGGCCAACAACCTTCAGATGAACCGTTGGTTCATGAGATATCTGCTCGGTACCGATGCTGCCGGGCGACGCTATCGGGTGGGCGATGCCATACGGCTGGCCAAGAACTATCTGATAACAGGTGAACTGGAGTTGGCACATAGGGAGAACAAACTGCATTATGCCTTGTTGGGTGACCCCGCACTGACATTCGGTGCTCCTACCAACCGAGTAGTGTTGGACGAAGTTAATGGAACAGTCTTGTCCGATGGAACAGAACTTCAGTTAAAGGCTGGTCAGCATGTAGAAATGACGGGGCATCTCGAGAATGGTCAAGGCGAAATGCTGACGGATTTCAATGGTGTACTGACGGCCCGTGTCTATGACAATCTGGAAACCATCGTTTGCAAGAACAACGCCAAGGCCAAAGAAACTTTCGAATTCAAGAGCCGCGAGAAAGTATTGTACAACGGACAGAATCAGGTTGAGGGCGGACAGTTCACACTGAATTTCGTCATGCCCATCGACATTAACTTCAGTAATGAAAAAGGTCGCGTGGTATTCTATGCGATAAACAATACACGCGATGTGGAGGCCAACGGCTATAGCGAGGACTTTACGATTGGCGGAGTCGATGCATCTGTCGATGACGACAAGGAAGGTCCGCATATTTATGTCTATCTGAACGAGGAAGACTTTGCAAATGGTGGTCTTGTGGGTTCAACTCCTTCCTTTGTAGCACAGTTGGAAGACGAAAGCGGCATCAACAACAGTGGTAGCGGATTGGGACACGACCTATTGCTGACCATTGACGATGACCCCGAGACAACCTATGTACTCAACGATTACTATTCGGCAGAGTTCGGCGACTATACCCGCGGTACTGTGACATATACGATTCCGAATTTGACCGACGGACGACATCGGCTCACATTCCGTGCCTGGGATGTATTGAACAACACCAATGCCGTACAACTCGACTTCGTCGTGGATGCTGTGATGAATCCCGAAAACCTTCAGGTGTTCGACCTTACGGGTCGTCGTTTCTCCAGCACACCAAAGCAGCCAGGCGTTTACATTGTACGCAATGGAAACAAACGGCATACGGCCAAAAAAATCATTATGCGTAGCAATAATTAAAGTGAGACAGCGTTTTATATAGGTATGGAGAGAAATACGAAGACGAGGATACTGGTGCTTGCGTTGTGCTTTGTGACGGCTTGTGGCATGAGGGCTCAGGATAAGAGAAATATGTTCAATCCTGTGAACTATAGTGTCACCTCACTGGCTATTGCTCCCGATGCCCGTGGTGGCGCCATGGGTGATATCGGTGCTGCTACCGAGGCTGATGCCAATGCCCAATACTGGAATCCTGCCAAATATCCCTTCAATGTGGCTCGTGCTGGTGTCAGCGCCAACTATACGCCATGGTTGCGCAAATTGGTGAACGACATCCATCTGGCCAACCTTTCGGGTTTTTATCGTATTGGTGACTACAACGCCCTCAGTGCTTCGTTGCGTTTCTTCTCTCTTGGCGAGGTATATTATAGTGGGGCCGACGGTTCTATCGACGAGAACTCCATGACCATCAAACCCTATGAAATGTCCATCGATGTAGCGTACAGCCGTATGTTGAGCGAGAAATTCTCAATGGCCGTAGCCATGCGCTTCATCTATTCCGACATTACCTACAACTACGAAGACCAGAGCAAGCCCGGCAAGGCTTTTGCTGCAGATATTGCCATGTATCGCAACGGCTATTTCATGATGGGCAACCGCGAATGTTCTTTCGCATGGGGTTTGAACATCAACAATATTGGTTCGAAGATTTCTTACGGCGGCGACGACAATTCCGAGTTCATCCCGACCAACCTCCGTCTGGGATGCAACTTCACGATACCCTTTAACCAGTACAACCGTCTCTCCATAGCCGCCGATGCCAACAAACTTCTCGTCCCCACCTATCCCAAGAAGAAGGACGGCGAGGCCGACGAGGACTATCAGGACCGTCTGCAGCGCGACTACTACGACCTCTCGCCCATATCGGGTATATTCAAGTCGTTCCACGATGCGCCCAACGGGTTCAAGGAAGAGATGCAGGAAATCCAGTGGAGTCTCGGTCTGGAGTACAACTACAACGACCGCTTCATGGTGCGTCTCGGATATCACCACGAGAACGAGAACAAGGGTAACCGCAAATATGTCACGGCTGGAGCAGGTTTCAAGATGAGCGTCTTTGCCATCGATGCTGCCTATGTATTCTCTACGGCACAGTCCAATCCGCTCGACCAGACCATGCGCTTCTCTCTCTCGTTCGACCTCGACGGCATGAAGGATTTGTTCGGTAAACGCAAACGAAGGTAATGAGTAAGGTTCGTGTAGGCATGGGATATGATGTCCACCAGTTAGTCTCGGGACGCGACTTGTGGATTGGCGGAATCAAAGTTCCGCACACCTTCGGCTTGCTGGGACACAGCGATGCCGATGTTCTCATTCATGCCATTTGCGATGCTTTGCTCGGTGCCGCCAATATGCGCGACATCGGTTACCACTTCCCCGATACTGCCGCCGAATACAAGAATGCCGACAGCAAGGTACTTCTTGGCCGTGTGGTCAAACTTATCGGCAAGAAAGGCTATCGTGTAGGGAACATCGATGCGACCATTTGTGCGCAGCGCCCAAAACTGAATCCCTACATTCCGCAGATGCAGCAATGCCTGGCCGAGGTGATGGGGATTCCCGTGGACGATATTTCCATCAAGGCTACCACAACCGAGGAACTCGGCTTCACGGGTCGCGAGGAAGGCATCTCGGCCTATGCCGTAGCACTTATTGAGAAGCAAAAACTTTCTCGCTCGTTCTTCGGTTTAAGGTAAGCCTAAAGCAATCTACTTCTTTTTGACTTGGATGACGCGAACCTCGTCTTCACCTCGCCATTGGCCGACCTGTATGTCACCATCGACCGAGAATAGAGCTCCGAAGCCGTCGCGGACATCTTCGCGATACTGCCCGAACCAGAAGTCGCCGTTGCTGTAGTAATAGATGCCGTAGCCGTGACGCTGGCGCTGATAAACCTCACCCACATATTGATCACCGTTGGCATAGGTCATGGAAACAAACCCATAGTCGAGTTGGTTCTGAGCATCAATAAGCACACGCTCGTTGGCACGAAAGACAAACTCGATGCGTCCCGTGGCAAGGCTGTACGAGGCATAATAGTCACGACTGCCGACAAGTGCCGACGACTGGCCAAGCGTGATGCCAAAGAGCAGTTGGTTGTTGCGGAACTGACCGACAATCTGCGAACCATCGCCGTTGATGAACATGCCGTAGCCATAAAGGCTTCCGTTGCGATTGACCTGTCCAAGATACTGGTTTGTGCCGTAATTGATGGTCTTGGAGGGAATGTCCTGTATGTGGTCGATATAGATATGCTGGAACGAAGCCGGGGCAATCTCGTACTTCATCATGGGTGTCTGCTGTGCTAAGGCAGAACCCAGAAAGAAGAATGATGAAAGAAAGATTAGAGTTATTGATTCAATATATTTCATCGTCGCAACATTATACATTCAACATTTGACATCTACAGATAATACCCTTTCTGCTTAATTTCTTTCCATACAGCAGGGGTAAGTCCCCGACCATGATAGCGACCGCTACGGATGTCGTGGCGTATCTGGGTGGAACTAATATCGAATTGTGGCGTATTGATAAGACGCACGCCACAAGTCAAGGTCTCGGGGTCTATTGGGTAACCCGGGCGGGGATAGATGAGCAGTTCGTGATGGCGCAGAATTTCCTCACTCTCCTTCCACTGGGGGAAACGCGCCCAGTTGTCGGCACCGATGACAAGGCGGAACTCGCGCTCGGGATAAGTCTGACGCAACTTCTCCAGCGTATGAACCATATAGGAAGGTCGCGGCAAGTGCATCTCGAAGTCGGAGACCTGTAATCCAGGCTTTTCCTTCACCGCCAAACGAGCCAATTGCAGCCGTGCCTCGTCGGCAAGCAAATCATTATCGCCTTGCTTAAAGGGATTGAGCGGTGAAACGAGGAACCACAATTCGTCCACGATGCCCTTGCCTACGAGCCACTGCCCGAGGCGTATGTGTCCTGTGTGAATCGGATTGAACGAACCGCCGAAAAGCCCCGTTACCATTATACCTTACAATTTATGGAATGTCTTACGCTTACGCTCCTTATTCCAGTTAAGTAGTATGATGACGGCCTGTAAGGCAGCCAACACGAAGAGTATCGTTGCCCATGTCTTTTCGTGCATGAACCAGAGGATGACACCCATAGAGAGGGCAAGGCCGAGAATCAGGAATCCAGTCAAGCGAAGGTTAGTCATATCATTAACGATTTACAATATTACGATTGAAGAAAGTCGCGGAGGATGGCAACCGCCTCTTGCTTGGCCGTTTCGAGGTCGTCGTTGACGAGAATCTTGTCGAATCGCGGAGCGTAGGACATCTCCTCCTCGGCCTTTGCCAGTCGGCGTTCTATCTGTTCGGCATCGTCGGTGGCACGGGACACAAGGCGTCGGCGCAATTCATCGACCGAAGGCGGTTGGATAAAAATGCTAAGGGCGCGTTCGCCATAATACTGTTTGATGTTACAACCGCCCTTGACATCGACATCGAACACCACATTCTGTCCCGATTCCAACTGCCGTTCCACCTGTGCCTTCAGCGTGCCGTAGAAGCGGTCGGCATACACCTCTTCGTATTCAAGGAACTCGTTTGCCTCAATCTTGTTCCGAAACTCTTCGGGCGACAGAAAGAAGTATTCCACGCCATTTTGCTCCTTACCCCGTGGCGGGCGACTGGTCGCGCTGATGCTGAATGCCAGATGAAACTCGGGATGTTCCTGCATCAGGTACTGCACAATAGTGCTTTTCCCTGAGCCAGACGGAGCACTGACGATAATGCACCTCCCTTTCATATTACATAACATTTAGAACCTGTTCCTTGATTTGCTCCAACTCATCCTTCATGCGGACAACGATGTTCTGCATCTCGGCCTCGTTGCTCTTGCTCCCCGTCGTGTTAATCTCGCGCCCCATTTCCTGTGCGATAAAGCCGAGTTTCTTTCCCTGCCCGTGTCCGTCGGCCATAGTCTGGCGGAAGTAGGCAATGTGGTTGGCCAGTCGTTGCTTCTCCTCGTTGATGTCCAGTTTCTCGATGTAGTAAATCATTTCCTGTTCGAGGCGGTTCTTGTCGTAGTTGACGCCAGCGAAAGCCTCCAGATTGCTCTCGATACGCTGGCGAATCTTCTCCACGCGGTTCGTTTCGTAAGGCTCGATGGCGGCAAGCAGTTCGGCGATGTTCGACAGTTTCTCCTCGAACTTATGCTGCAGGGCTGCTCCCTCCTGCCGACGGAAATTCATAAGTTGGTCGATACAGGCCGAAACCGTATCCTTCACCACATTCCATTCCTCGTCGGAAAGGTCGCTCTGTACTTCGTCCTTGCTCAGCACATCGGGCATGCGCAGCAACAGCGACCACCACTCTGTGGGCTCGGGAATATTGTAGCGGTTGGAGATATATCGGATTTGTTTGCGGTAGTTCTCGGCTATCGCGCCGTTGATGGGCGAAGCCAGTTGGTTCTCGTCCTTCTCAACGTAGAGGTTGAACTCCACCTTTCCGCGTTCCAGTGTGGCAGCAATCATGGCGCGTATCTCCATCTCCTTCTCACGGTAGATAGGGGCAACGCGGGTAGAAAGGTCGAGTGCCTTACTGTTCAGCGACTTTATCTCGGCTACGATTTTCTTCCCTTCGAATACAGCCGTAGCCTTGCCGTATCCTGTCATAGATAGTATCATGGTCTATTACAAATTATGATTACAAAATTACGATTTAGCAAGCGAATTGCCAAAGAATGTCAATTAAAATCCGTACATTTGTAGTGTTCATAACCATAAACTAAAACATCCATGCGAAAATCATTACGCCCAGTATGCCTTTTGATGGCCCTTGTTGCCACACTCTCCGCTTTCTCGCAGAGCCGTGAATTACAGATATTCAGGAATGGCATCCTTATCAAAGCCTACCCGATAAGTGAAATCGACAGCGTGAAGATTTCCCTAATCCCCGAGAGTGTTGATTTGGGTCTGCCCTCAGGTACGCTGTGGGCCACCTACAATGTGGGCGCTTCGAGTCCCGAGGAATATGGCGACTTCTTCGCATGGGGCGAAACCGAGACGAAAGACCCCTACAGTTACAGTTGGGGCAACTACAAGCATTGCAACGGCTCATACACCAGCCTGACAAAGTACAACACCTATGGCGGTTATGGTACGGTGGACAACAAGACGGAACTGGACCCTGAGGACGATGCCGCATATCTGTTCTGGGGACCCGATTGGCGCATGCCCTCTTATGACCAGTTTAACGAACTCATCAACGGCAGTTACACAACCATCACCAAGGTCACGCAGAATGGCGTGGAAGGCAAACTGATAACGAGCAAGTCAAATGGAAAGAGCATCTTCCTGCCCGCGGCATGGGAGGGGTATCAAATAGATGTGTCCCAAGCCATTGGTACTGGTGGCGGTTACTGGTCGCGTTCGCTCTATACAAGTTCTCCCAACTTTGCATACCGTCTGCTTACCGTTTCGAACGACATCATACTATCCTATTACTATCGCTGTCAAGGGCATGCCGTTCGTCCCGTACGGAATCAGTAACTCCCTTGCAATACTATTCCAAGGTCTCACGCAATAGTAGTCCGAGGCACGGAAGACTAGTAATCTTAAGTGCATTGGACTACTAGTCTTCGCCCTCTCCACTATACCCCTCAAAAATCAATATTGTCTCGTCCAAAAATCAACACCGTTGATTTTGCAAATCATCAGTGTTGATTTGACAGGGTATAAGTTTCCCTTGTTTTTCTTGCACATATTAAATTAAAATTCGTACATTTGTGGCGTAACTCATGCCGAATGGGTATGTGGACTGAAATAAAGATTGACATACAAAAAGACATACACCAATGAGCAGATAAAGAAATAAAAGACATATAGAAAAGCGTCCGCTTTAATTCTTGCTTCCCCAAATTCGCCAAATTTAAGAAGCAATCAAGAGTAAAGGCTTGGATGCTCACGCGATAGCGTGGGCTTTTACTCGGATATGATTGCAATGGTGTTTGGCGATACCTGGGAAGCGTAGACGAAAGTAATTGTCCACGCTTTCTTTTTGTGTCTATCTTCAAACTTAATAACTCAAAACTCAATATTTATGAAGTATAAAACTTTATCAACTTTATTTGTTGCGCTCATGAGTATTATGACTTTACCCATGCGCGCAGAACAAGTGCTGGCAGTCGTTTGGGCTGATAATGAGCAAGAAACCTATTTTGCGGTGGCAGATGTTCCCATCATTACCGTGTATGGTAACGAAGTGTCCGTTGACGATATGGTGGATAGGTGGCCTAGAAAAACCATCACACTGTCTATTGCAGAACTGAAGCATTTCGAACTGAAGGATGTCGATTTGACTCCCGTTGAAGATGTTGAAGAGACTAATAATAATGTATTCCGCATGACTGGAAGCGGAATGGAAGCAGCGGGATTGCAGAAAGGTGAGATGCTTCAGGTCTATGATACCTCTGGGCGTCTTGTTCAGCAAGTGCGAGCCAATGCTCAAGGGCGTGTATCAGTCACGCTTGGACGCGGAACTTATGTGATAAAGTCGAATAATAAAACATTTAAGATAACAAAACGATGAAAAGGACTATTCTCAGCATTGTGGTCTTGATGGCTGCGATAAGTGCTATGGCACAAACATGGAAAGTTGTAAAGACGGACGGTTCAGTTGTCAGATTTCCCGCTTCTTCTGTGAATTATGTGACGGTGGAAGCAGAAGACTACGAGTATGTGGATTTGGGCCTGCCCAGCGGCACATTATGGGCAACACGCAACATCGGCGCCGACAATCCCGAGGACTTTGGCGATTATTTTGCTTGGGGTGAAACTGCTACTAAATCTTATTACGATTGGAGTTCCTATAAATGGTGTAATGGTTCTGAGACTACAATTACTAAATATTGTTCCATGAGTAGTAATGGCTATAACGGATTCACAGATAACTTGACAGAATTATTGCCTGAGGATGATGCCGCCTATGTGAACTGGGGAAGCGATTGGCGTATGCCAACCATCACCCAGTTTGAAGAACTTTTGAAAAATAGTTATACAACTACAGAGTGGACGACTAAAAACGGTGTGTATGGTCGTAAAATAACGAGTAAGACGAACGGGAACAGCATTTTCCTGCCTGCCGCAGGGGCCCGCAACGATGGTTCGCTCGGCGATGCCGGTTCGCGCGGCCACTATTGGTCGCGTACGCTCAATACGAGCAGCCCGGACAAAGCCCGTAGACTGTACTTCAATTCGAGCGGTATTTACACGAGCTACTACAGCACCCGTTTCAGCGGTATATCGGTCCGCCCTGTGCGCGCCCAATAAAGCCTCATCCCCACCCATGTTTGCCCCACCCCTTAAAGTAAGGGGTGGTTTTTTTGTTTTGTATCAAGGACAATAAGGCATACACCGAATCGAAGCCGAGGATAAGGGCTAAGGAAGTGGAGTATAGCCCTTAACGGTATGGTGCCATTTTCGTTTATAAGTTTGGAATGTGCGTACCAAACTTTGGAACGAAGAAACCAAACCTTGGTATGCGCGTTCATAACATTGGGAATCTTTATACAATGGGGGCACTTGCTTTGCCTCACATGGAAGAATAACATAAAAGGAATTTGCCCTATAGCCAACATTGTGGGGCATACAGAGGTATATTTCGTTTATTGTATTACATTTTTTCGCACGAATAAACAGGCAAAACCTACACTTTTTCGCACATAACGGCCTGACCTGTTCCGTCTAAATTCGTGGTGTTTCGTTTTCTTTTTGAAGGGCTGACTAAGTGATTGACTAAGAGCACTTTTTAGAAATGTCACTTGAGCGCAGTACCCCACTTATGGTATGTAAAATACCCCATACAGGCGATTGTGGGTGTCGGGAAACCATCGTAACTTTGCACTGTGAAATTAGATAATATAGAATCAGAGACATCTATACATTATTTATATAAATATAAGTTACGACAATAGAATATGAAGAAGTCAGTTTTTACAATCGCTTTACTCTTGGGTTTGCAGTTTAGTTTGTCTGCCGTTGCTGAAGACAAGACGAAGGTTGGGCTGCGGGTTCCGAACTTTGCGCGTCCCTTGGTTGAGAAATGGGTGGCGGAGTATCGGAAGACCAACACGGATGTGGACTTCCTGTTTGTTTCAGGAAAGTCACAGGACAACAACAATATCATCTCGCTGACCACGGACAATGATGCCGTTGCCTTTGCCCGTTTTGCCGTACTGCCTGTGACTGCCAGGGCCTCAAAGGTGCAGGAACTGATAGGCTCGCACCGTTTTAATGCTAAGAGACTGAAAAATTTGTTCTTCGTGAAGGATGAATTTGACGATGAGGCTGAAAGTGACCGTAAAGAAGAAGAGGAACTGCATGTTTATACAGGCAGTAGCCAGCAGTCGGTTTCCCGCTTCTTTGCTTCATATTTTAATCAGGAAACAGCCAACTATAAAGGCAAAAAGATTGCGGGCGACGATAGTTTCCTCAATGTTGCCATCAGTCGTGACTCGCTGGGGGTGACCCTCAACCCACTTTCCAACATCTTTGACTTGAAGAGTCGTCAGGTGCGCAGTGACCTGGCCCTGTTGCCACTGGATATCAATAAGCAGGGTAAACAGATTCTCAGCGACGGTCATTTGGACGACATCATCATGCTATTGGAGAACCAGAACTACAGCGAGATTCCTGTGGGCAACATCGGCTTAGCATACAACCATTCCAATCCCGTACTCGACAGCTTCGTGCAATGGATATTGCTCTATGGGACGCAATATGTCCATGAGTACGGCTTGTTGCAGTTACCCAAAAAACATCTGGCACAAAAATAGATTTTACACGTAAGTTATTGTAGTATTAGTTTTTAAGCAAAGGAAGGGGAACCTCGTGTGCCCACTCCTTTAGGGAAGTATTGTATCTATGGTGAAAAGATTGTTTATATTCATTATCGCGTTTCTCACCTCGCTTGCATTGCTGGCTCAGACCACGATTACGGGGCACATTACCGATGGACGCACTGGCGAGCCCCTGATTGGTGCCACAGTGGTTCCCACATCAAGCAAGGGAGCTGGTGTTGTAACCGACATTGAGGGAAATTTTACGCTGCATACCAGGGTGAAGTTACCCCTGACCCTCAGTGTCCGCTTCTTTGGCTACCGTTCACAGGAGATTGATGTGTATGACGATGCAGAGCCCGTCGAAGTGCAATTGGTGGAGAAACCTAACCGCATGGAGGACGTGGTCGTGGTCGGCTACGGAACACAAAAGCGCACTCAGCTGACTGGTAGTGTGGCCACCATTGCCAGCGAGCAACTACAAGTATATCCTGCCCCTACACTCGATGCCGCGTTGGGCGGAGTGGTTACTGGTGTTGATGTGACCGCCAATGGGCAGCCTGGTGCTGGCTCCACCATCCGTATTCGTGGGGGTAATTCGGTAAATGCCAGCAACAATCCATTGTATGTCATCGATGGATTCATCTATCAGGTGGACGATAGTTCGCAGAAAACGGGTATCGGTAGCTTGGAGAGCACGCTCGACCCCTTGTCGTTTATCAATCCAAGTGACATCGAGCGCATAGAAGTACTGAAAGATGTATCGGCTACGGCCATCTATGGTTCGCGTGGAGCCAATGGCGTCATCATCATCTCGACAAAGAAGGGCAACTACCGCGAAACTCATGTACGTTATAAGACCACTGTTTCGCTCAACACCCCATCGAAGAAACTCGACCTGTTGAATGCTACGGAATGGGCTCGCATGGAGAAAGACTACTTTGGCAATCGTGGAGGATACACAGACGAGCAGATAGCCGCCTTGGGCAAGGGGACAGACTGGCAGTCGGAGGTGTTGCGCACTGGTGTTAGCCAGATTCATGAACTGAGCATTGGCGGTGGAGGCGAAAAGACACGTTTCCTGATTTCCGCTAATTACACGGGTCAACAGGGCATCGTGCTTAATTCCGATTTCCGTCGTTACAACCTACGCACCAACCTCGACCATCGTCTCTCCGACAAGTTTCAAATATCGCTGACTTCGACTTTGGGTAAAACGAAGCAGAATGCGCTCAGTACCACACAGCCTGTGAACTATTTCTCATCGCCCTATTCGGCAGGCATCACCAACTCATTGACCTATGCACTGTTCATGCCGCCAGTGGTCCCTGTCTATGCCGCCAATGGGGGATATAACTATGCGAATCCCTATGAAAATGCCTATTTCAAGTTGAATGGAGTGTCTGCAAATCCCGTTTCAGATTTGGAAAACACAACGGCAGAAACGTTGACCAACTATGCTTTGGTAAATGCAGCCTTGCGTTACGACATCGTCGAAGGATTGACTGCCAAAGTTGCCGTGGGTGCCAATTTGGCCGACATTACCCAAAATTATTTCGCTCCTTCCTATACAGCCTTGGGACTGAACGAGGGCGGGGTGGGTTCCATCGGTCACAAACAAAACCAAGTGGTACAGGCAGAGGCTACCATCGATTACGAAAAACAACTGGGCGAAAAGCACTTTGTGAATGCGTTGGTTGGCTACACGGTTCAGAATACGCTGAGCAACCACAACTTGAGCACCACCTCACGCTATACGAACGAAGATTTAGGTTACAACAATTTAGGTGATGGTTCACATGTTTATACACCCAGCTCTGGACAGTCCAAGGCTACGCTCAATTCGCTGATAGCTCGCATGAACTATACACTCTTAGATCGATATAACGCTACTGCCACCCTGCGTGCCGACCACTCGAGTCGTTTCTCCCAGAACAATCGTTGGGGCTACTTTCCCTCGCTGGGCTTGTCGTGGAACATAGACCGCGAGTCGTTCCTACGTTCTGCCAAGACACTTACTACCCTCAAACTCCGCGCTAGCGTGGGGAGTGTGGGCAATCAGGAGATTGGCGACTATGAATATGCTGCCAGTTACACAGCTAGTAGTTATGGAGGCCAAACAGCCTACTCGAAGGGAAACCTAGGCAATTCGGGGTTGAAGTGGGAAACCACCACCAGTTGGAATGTAGGTCTGGATG
>JAGCYD010000063.1 GCA_017960985.1 Bacteroidaceae bacterium | reverse complement strand
CTTTCCTTCCAAATATTTTTGGCCTATGATTACCATTTTCTTGTGGTATTGTCGTTCCGTGATTCTTGGTGTCTGCTGAAACAATAAAAAAGATGGGTTCGCAATTGATTGCGGACCCTTCTTTTTTATATAAGATAAGTTTTTTACTTTTTCTTCTTGTCTTCTGCCATCTTTGCCTTCAGGTCAGCCAAAGCATCAATGTCGCCGAGGGTTGTGCTGGCGGCTTGGTTCTGGATGGCTGGAGCCTCTGCAGCCTTCTTGGCGCGTGTAGCAGCAGCCTTTTCCTTCTTGGCCTCACGGGCAGCAGCACGCTGTACATCTTCGAAGATGCGGCTATGGCTGAGGATGATGCGCTTGTTCTCCTTGTTGAACTCGATAACCTTGAACTGCAGTTTCTCGTTCAGTTGAGCCTGACTGCCATCTTCCTTTACAAGATGCTTGGGAGTTGCAAAGCCTTCTACACCATATTCCAACTGGATGACTGCACCCTTGTCGAGCATTTCGACAATTGTACCCTCGTGGATGGAATCAACGGTGAATACGGTCTCGAATACATCCCAAGGATTCTCCTCAAGCTGCTTGTGACCCAGTGAGAGGCGACGGTTGGTCTTGTCGATTTCCAATACGCAAACCTCCAACTCGGCACCAATCTGTGTGAATTCGCTGGGGTGCTTGATCTTCTTGGTCCAACTCAAGTCGCTGATATGGATAAGTCCATCCACGCCCTCCTCGATTTCGACGAATATACCGAAATTGGTGAAGTTGCGTACGCGAGCAGTGTGCTTGCTGCCGATGGGGTATTTCTCCTCAATGTTCTGCCAAGGGTCTTCCTTCAGCTGCTTGATGCCAAGTGACATCTTGCGCTCTTCGCGGTTCAAAGTAAGGATAACGGCTTCAACCTCGTCTCCAACCTTCATGAAATCCTGTGCGCTACGCAAGTGCTGGCTCCAGCTCATTTCGCTGACATGGATAAGTCCCTCTACGCCCGGGGCAATCTCAATGAATGCTCCGTAGTCGGCCATAACGACAACCTTACCCTTTACATGGTCACCAACCTTCAGGTTCTCGTCCAGAGAATCCCAAGGATGGGGAGTCAGTTGCTTTAGGCCGAGAGCGATGCGCTTCTTTTCGTTGTCGAAATCGAGAATAACAACATTGATTTTGCTATCCAGTTCAACGATTTCCCGGGGATCACTTACGCGACCCCAGCTCAGGTCGGTGATGTGGATGAGACCATCTACACCACCCAAGTCGATGAATACACCATAAGAGGTGATATTCTTGACGGTACCCTCGAGAACCTGACCCTTTTCCAAGTGGCTCATGATTTCCTGCTTCTGAGCCTCCATCTCGGCCTCGATGAGTGCCTTGTGGCTGACAACGACATTCTTGTACTCCTGATTGATCTTAACAATCTTGAATTCCATTGTCTTGCCAACGAATATGTCGTAGTCGCGGATGGGCTTCACATCAATTTGCGAACCGGGAAGGAAAGCCTCAATGCCGAACACATCAACAATCATACCGCCCTTTGTGCGGCACTTGATGTATCCCTTGACAACTTCCTCGTTCTCCATAGCTTCATTGACGCGGTCCCAAGAACGGCTTGCGCGTGCTTTCTTGTGAGACAAAATGAGCTGTCCCTTCTTGTCTTCCTGATTTTCGATGTAAACCTCTACGGTGTCACCAACCTTCAGGTCGGGGTTGTGGCGGAATTCGCTAGTGGGGATAATACCATCGCTCTTGGAGCCGATGTTTACTACCACTTCGCGCTTGTTGATGGAGATAACCGTTCCATCTACCACTTTGTTGTCTTCGATTTTGTTTAGAGAACCTTCATAGGCGGTCTCTTGAGCCTCACGGCTTTCTTCAGCCTTAGAATCACCATTGGCATAGGCTTCCCAATCGAAGTCTTCCAGTGGTGTGACATTTTTGTAATCTGCCATTTTAGTTAGTTGTTAATTAATAAATTAATAAAGTTAGACTTTATGTTGATAGGAACTCGGGCGCAAAGATACAAAAAAAGCGGCGGACTGCCAAAAAGTCTGCCGCTTTTTTATGGTATGCCGTCTCCCCGACTATTGGTTCATGAGATTGACAAGGGCCGTTACATCTGATAGTGTAATGTATCCGTCTTGATTTACATCGGCGGCGGGATTACTTTCGTCATTCGAAAGAAGAATTTGAACAAGGTCGGCAACATCTTGAATGGTAAGCACATTGTCCTCATTGTGGACATTTCCCAACATTACGGTGTTGTCCACGGCTTCGTTGTAAGCGATGGAAAACTCCACGATTACTGGGGCGTGGTCGCCAAGAGGTGTTGTACCATCACTCTTTACATAATTCTCTGAGTCATGGAGGTAAGTGAGTGGAGTTAATCTATATGAATTTGAAGTCTTGGGGTTGAGGTAGAATATTTTATCTACGACTTCGTTGTTTATAGAGGTGGCTCCAGGTGTTGGATAGTTACCATTGTTAACTAATTCTACCCAAGCATCTTTAACCTCGTAGGTACTGCTGAGTATATCTATAAAGTTGGTACGGATGTCCTCGCGTGTCCAGCGGCAGTTGGTGTCGCCCATGAAAATCTTAGGACGGTTGGTGTTCCCGTTGGCAACAATAGCATTTGCGATCTGTGTCAACTGTGCTTCACGGGATACGACAAACGGGTCGGTGTTACTTTCATTTGTTGTGCCCGCATCGGTATGCGCTATATATACATCTATTTTCTCTCCACTTATGGTGACTTCATAGTAACGATAACCTTTTTTTATCAAACTGTTTCCATCTTTGATGTTAGCTTTAAGTTGGCTCAGTTGAATGACATCCTCGGTGTAGCAGCTGGTAAACTGCGTATAGCTCTCATTTGCAAAGCTTGCGGCAGCATTGCGTGTAGCAAACTGCAACCCATCGGTGTCGACTGGGCGAGTATAAACAATATCTGAGGTTATTTCGTTGCGATGCGTTCCAAAGGTATATGCACCCATGTTGGACCGTAGGTAAGAATCATAATTGAAATCCTCTTGGAATGCAATCACATCGATTTGCTTATTCGCGACATAGGAGCTGATGAGTTGTGTACCATCAGTGCCAGGCCCGTCTGGGTTGATGTCCTTAGAGCCGACAATTGGGAATTTTAGTGTTAGCGGCAGTCCGTCCACATTCAGCGTCGCTGCGGTGAAGGTGTTGATATCCATTGTAGGCTCCACTTTCAGTGTGGCATCGTTGCGCTTCGTTTTGAAGAACACACGACCTGCAGAGAAACCCATAGCAGATTTTACTGGTTTTTCGCTTACTTCGGTATGTACAGTATAGCCCTCGTCCGTATATGCCATGCCCATTAGATTGCCTGTCAGGGCGTACTTTCCCATGGCTGGCACATCGTAGTAGTACCATTGGTTGGCGGTGAGCACTGTGGTTGTGTTGTTAGGAAGTGGTTGGGCTATGGCGCTGAGATAAAGTCCTTTGCAGACAAGTTGTACCTTGTCGAGTTTGAAGAAACTACAAGCATATCGCCAGTCTGTGTCTGTACTGCGACCGTCGCTCCACCAGTCTGCGCTGGTAGCGGCAGAAATCGTCAAGCTGTTGTCGTAACCAACAACGACGGATTGAAGCGTTACGGGAATACCCGTTGCGTCACCTAATCCCACATTGGTGGCGCTGGAGGCTCCAGCGGAAAAAGTCACATTGTCAATCTCCCATGCGGCTACCACAGCCGACACATCGTATATGCCAGAGGGAATGTCTGCTGTTTGGGATATGCTGAGGTCGGTCCACCACTGGAAGGAATTGAATGTATAGCCACCTTCTCCATTGGTGGTTACGCTGGTCTTAGCTCCAATTTCAACATTGGTGTTAAGGTCTCCTGTCGGTGCCCATCCTGTGTAATCGCCAGTTTCAAACGAAGGGTTGGTGATGAGATAAGTGGCATCGATGGGGTTGCTGCTGCTAGCAGAAAGAAGACTCTCGTGTATTGCATCTTGATAAAGTGCTTCATAACTGCTTTGAGCAATGCGGAATAGGCGGAAGTGTCCAGCCTCGTCGCCTGTGGCGTCGGTGCGGTTTCCTGCGATAGGTTCGTTTGCGGCGACTATGTTGCTCCATGGTCCTAAGAAATTACCGGCATACTTGCCTTCCTCAAATTTCCAGTATCCGTTCTGGTAGGTGGGGGTTAGTCCGCCCCATTCCTTTATATTGTCGCCTTGACAAGTGTAGGTGTTTACATACATGTAACTGGCATCTTCGTGAGTTTGGAATACATCGGCCGAATACACAATGTTGCGTAGGGTGATATACTCATCGCGCCAGTCTATGGTGAAAAAGTTCGTACGCTCCAGTATTGGATCGGTATCGGCCGACTTATAGCGTAGGGATTTCGAGTTCTCGCTGGCCCAACCTGGTTTGGCTGCATACGCCCCAATGCCTACGATGATTTCATTATTCTCTGCGGAAGTCAAGATGTAGTAGTAGCCGTTGGTGACAATCTGGTTGGTACTAGTTACTTCCGTAAATCCACGCTGTGTGGTCAAATAGGTGGTGTAATCTGCTGCTTGTATGCCGATAGCACAAAGTAGCGTCGTGCAAAAAACAAGTATTTTTTTCATAGTATATAGTATAAGGTGTTAATAGTCGCAACAAACTTTCTCGTCATGTTGTAATAATACAAAATTAGAATTTTGTGTGCATTTTATTGTTCTCACGCAGCCAAAAAATTAATAGAGCCCTCCGTGGTTTAACAAAGTTTAACACAGATTGTGCGAAAGCTTGGTTGGGTGTGTTATTAATGGGCGGTCCATGTTCCTTTGTATTTCTATGTGGTACTTGCATTTCAAGAATATTTTCGTAACTTTGTGCCACGAAAGGTAAAAAGAGTGTAATATGAAGAGTATAAAGACAATTGGAATGATAACCTCTGGTGGTGATTCGCCAGGGATGAATGCGGCTATTCGTGCAGTGACTCGTGCGGCCATAGCCAATGGCTTCCGTGTTATGGGTATTTATCGAGGCTATGAAGGTCTGATAAATGACGAGGTTCGAGAGTTCAAGACCGAAGATGTGAGTGGTATCATCGGTCGTGGTGGGACGATATTGAAAACGGCTCGCAGTAAGGAGTTCATGACGACGGAGGGCAGAAAGAAGGCTTACAAGGTGATGCAGAAGCGCGGTATTGACGCGTTGGTGATTATTGGGGGTAATGGCTCGCTTACCGGTGCGCGTCTGTTTGCGCAGGAATATGATGTTCCTTGTATTGGATTGCCGGGGACGATAGACAATGATCTGAATGGTACGGATTTGACTATTGGTTACGACACGACGCTGAATACCATTATGGAATGTGTAGATAAGATTCGCGATACGGCCAATAGTCATGAGCGTATTTTCTTCGTCGAAGTGATGGGACGCGATGCGGGTTTCCTTGCCCAGAATAGTGCTATTGCTGCAGGTGCTGAGGCGGCTATCATACCCGAAGATTCGACGGGTGCCGACCAATTGGAACAATTTATTGGAAGAGGCATACGAAAGAGTAAGTCGTCCTCAATCGTTATTGTGAGTGAAAGTCCGAAATGCGGTGCTATGTATTATGCCGACCGTGTAAAGAAGGAATATCCCGAATATGATGTGCGTGTGTCTATACTCGGGCATTTGCAGCGTGGCGGTAGTCCGAGTGCTGGCGATCGTATTTTGGCGAGCCGTATGGGTGTGGGGGCTATTCAAGCACTCATGGATGGCCAGCGTAATGTAATGATAGGTATCCGCAACGATGAAATTGTTTATGTGCCGTTTTCGGCCGCAGTGAAGAGTGATAAGCCGGTGAAGAAGGAAATCATCGATGCACTCAATATTCTATCCACTTAGACATTTTTCTATATAAATATAGTAAGGGCTTGCCATTTGGTAAGCCCTTTTTGTTGTTTTATATCAAAAAAATCATAAATATGCTTGCGTAATTACAAAAAGATACATAACTTTGCACCGAGAAAACAAAATGAAAGTAAAAACTGGAAATTAATTTCCTTTTGATTTTTTGATTGACAAGATTTGAGATTTTTGTAGTGGTAAGATTGAAGATAGATGTTTTTTGATGTGTAACTAAAATGTTTTAAGGTATGAAGAAAAGATTATTTACTGTGGCTGCGTGTTGCTTGGCAGCCCTGATTGTTCCCTCGGGGGCAAAAGCAGAGAGTGGTGTGGAAGCCAGCGTGGGGCTGGAAGTGTTGAGTAACTACATTTGGCGTGGACAGGACTTGGGGGGCGCTGCCTTTCAGCCAACACTCTCTGTAGGTTATAAAGGACTTAGCCTGTCGTGTTTCGGTAGTTACGGTTTTGTAGATCGGAACGATACGAAAGAACTCGACTTCACCTTGGCTTACACGGTGAAGGGCTTTACCGTAGGAATGACAGACTACTATTGTATTTCGGGACAGGATAATTGTCCGGGCTCTTACTTTAATTATAAGAGAAACCGTACGGCGCATGTCTTTGAGGCAAATGTTGGTTACGATTTTGGCTTCCTTGCCGTGAACTGGTTTACGAACTTTGCTGGTGCTGATGGTGTAAATGGAAGTGGGAAACGCGCTTATTCCTCGTATTTGGAGTTGACGGCTCCCTTTAAGTTGGCCAAACTCGATTGGGAGGCTGCGATAGGTGTGGTTCCCTATAAAACAAGTTTCTATGCCGATGCTGATGGATTTGCTGTAACGCGGGTTAGTCTGAAGGCAGGTTATGACTTGAAGATTAACGACAAGTTCCATTTGCCATTATCGGCAACGGTGACTGCAAATCCAAGTACGAAAAAGATGTATTTTACGGCAGGTGTAGCCATTTTAATGAACTAAGGTGCAAATAAACAAGAAAGAATGTGTTATGAAAAAGATTGAAGCGATTATCCGTAAGACGAAATTCGAGGAGGTGAAGGAAGCTTTGCTCGCAGGTGATATTAACTGGTTTGAGTATCACGATGTTCATGGCATCGGTTACATGCGTCAGGAGCGTATTTATCGTGGAGTCTGCTATAGTACGGATGTGATAGAACGCGTGGCCATTACGATTGTATGTCGTGAGGTATGTCTGGAGAGTACCATTCAGACGATTCTAAAATATGCCAATACGGGTGAAGTTGGCGACGGGCGTATATTCGTCAGTGATGTGCTCGACTGCTATTCCATCCGTACGGGTGAGAATGGTGACACGGTGCTCAGGGATAAGAAGTAAATAGGTTTTATATTTAAGGAAAGATGTTATGATACTATATGAAGCATTGCCCGTGGAAGGGGCAAAGGATTATGTGAATGGTTTGGATACATTATGGGTGTTGTTGGGCGCTATACTTGTATTCTGGATGCAACCAGGTTTTGCGTTGGTAGAGGCAGGCATGACCCGCGCCAAGAATACGGCGAACATCCTGATGAAGAACTTCTGCGACTTTATGTGCGGTTCCGTACTGTATTGGATTTTAGGATTCAGTTTGATGTACGGCGCAGGTTCGGCTTTCTTTGGCTGGGACGGTTTCTTCTTCATCGGTTCGGATAGTAATGTTCCAGCGGAATGTACTTTTATTTTCCAGACGGTGTTTTGTGCTACGGCTGCCACTATAGTCAGCGGAAGTATGGCGGAGCGCACTAAGTTCTCGATGTATCTGGTCTATTCAATACTTATCAGTGCCTTTATCTATCCCATCCAGGGCCATTGGAGCTGGGGTGGAGGATGGCTTGCTGAGTTGGGCTTCCATGATTTCGCAGGCTCCACTGTAGTGCATCTGTGCGGTGGCGTGTTGGCATTGGCTGGCGCTATGGTGCTTGGTCCCCGCGTAGGTAAGTATGGTAAGGATGGTGAATCTCGTGCTATTCCAGGTCATTCGCTTACACTCTGCGCCCTTGGCGTGTTCTGTTTGTGGATGGGGTGGTTTGGCTTTAACCCCTGTAGTACTGTGGCAGCTACGGGCTATGCCAATGCCGTGAGTATGTCTCATGTGTTTGTGACGACGAATATGGCAGCTGCTGTCGGTGGTTTGACGGCCTTGGCCTATACATGGCTGTTCGACGGAAAGCCATCGCTTTCAATGGTTTGCAACGGTGTGTTGGCCGGTTTGGTCGGAATCACGGCTGGTTGCGATTGCGTGTCGATAGGTGCGTCCTTTATTATTGGCGCCGTGACATCGTTGCTCATGTGCATCAGTGTGAATGTCCTTGACAAGTTTTTCCACATAGACGACCCTGTTGGTGCTGTATCCGTACATGGTGTAGGTGGATTCGTAGGTACGGTTCTGACGGGCGTTTTCTGCGATACGGCAATCGATGGCGTGGAAGTAACAGTGTGGGTACAAACACTCGGTGCTGTTGCTGTAGCGGCATTTGCCTTTGTTTTGGGTATAATTATCTTCTTGACGCTGAAGTACACCTTCGGGTTGCGCGTTGAGCGCCGTATAGAAGAGGAAGGTCTCGATGTATATGAACATGGAGAAGGTGCCTACAACTGATAAGTGATTGTGATAACGGGGAGTGTATGGGCAATCCTGCTCCTTAGTTGCTTATTTTTAGGTTCCGAGGAGGCTTCGTCGTGATGATGAGGCCTCCTCTTTTCTTTATATATTTATTAAGGTACGCGTGCGTATAAGGGCGTGAATATATATAAGTGCCATATTGTCAAGATAGACTTATATCGTGCCAAAATGTCATTCGGGACTTGATTTAGGTCAATAAACCGCTGATTTTATGTTGAAAAACACATTTTTGTTTGGTTTGGGTATGAAAAAGGCAGTAACTTTGCACCGTCATCTAAAAACAAAGTTCCCTGGCGAGGGGACAAGAGAAAGTAAAAAACACTAAGGTATTAAGGTAAAAAGATTGAAGATTATGAAAAAGATGATGATTTTGGTAAGTGCCATCATGATGGTGTTTGCCGCCTACGCAAAAAATGTTGAAACAAAGCCTTTCGAAGGCGTTAAAGTGAATGTGCCGGCTCGTGTGCGCTTCGTCAGTGGCGATACTTATGAGATGGGCGTTCGTTCCACCGATAGTATTTCTGGCAATAACATTCTCTGGTCCATTGAAAACGGCGTACTGAATATACGCTCGCGTTACGATGTGGCCGAAGAGGATATGTCGAATGTCTGCATCACTATCGTGGCCCCTGTGGAGCCCAAATTAATGGTGGGTCGTAACTACGAGATGCTTCCTATTGGCGGAAATGGCGAGATGGCCATGAGCGAATAAAACGCATGTCGAAAAAAGTTTCACAAAAGTTTTGGTAGTATAGGAAAAAGTCGTACCTTTGTATCCGCAAAACGGGAACAGGGGTTCCGACAGGGCGCTTAGCTCAGCTGGTTCAGAGCGTCTGCCTTACAAGCAGAGGGTCGGCGGTTCGAATCCGTCAGCGCCCACAAAGATGGCTCCTTAGCTCAACTGAATAGAGCATCTGACTACGGATCAGAAGGTTGTGGGTTTGAATCCCGCAGGAGTCACTTTGAAAGGGTGAATATAGCGGCAGAATGTCTGCAAAGGGTGGTTACCAGAGTGGCCAAATGGGGCAGACTGTAAATCTGCTGGCTTTCGCCTTCGGTGGTTCGAATCCATCACCACCCACATCTTTGACACAATGTCTGGTGCGTTAGTTCAGCTTGGTTAGAATACATGCCTGTCACGCATGGGGTCACGGGTTCGAGTCCCGTACGCACCGCAAAGCCTCCTGTTTAGGAGGCTTTTTTATTGCGTAATGCTATCACCCGTGACCCTTTGGGTCAGGGCTCTTGCTCCGTTTCTCTACGCAAGCGGCAAGCCGAGCGCGAGTTCCGTATGCACCGCAAGAAAAGCCTTCCAATCGGAAGGCTTTTCTTGTTATGTTATTTTGCTGTGTAAATGCGGGTGACGAGAGATGTAACATCAGATAGGGAGATGTTTCCGTCTTTGTTGATGTCACCTCGTGCAAGATTTTCTGGCGTTTTATACAGAATCATGGAAACAAGAACCCCCACATCGCTGTTGTCTATCTTTCCGTCGTTGTTCGCGTCACCAATAATGGCGGCCTCGTATTCTGTAGTAGATTCTTCGATAACCCAGCGAAGGCGCACGCGGTCGGCATTTCCTGCGAAGAAGTTTACAGGGCCGCTATCCCCGTCTTGGATGCCCACATTGAAACAGCGGTCCCTTTGTGCATTGGCGTTCATGTAGTAAGCCTTCTTTCCGTTATCCATCTTCGCGTAGTAGGGATAGACGGGAACGGGGACTTCCGAAAGTACATCTTCAATCTGCAGATAGGCACCAGTGGCCATGTTCTGAGCATAAACATATCCGTTCACACCCTGACAGAAGCCCCATAGGGCAGCGGGATCTGTGGTGAGGGGATCGGTGCTACCAGCCTTTATCTGGTCTTCACTAAGACCAACACGGTAGTATAGCGAGTCGCGCAGACCGTCCTGTGTCTTTGAACTATAGAGGTAGCGGCGTGGGTTACTTGATGATGCGTTGGCATCGCTGGCGCTAGGGTGAGTACCGTAACTGAAAATATTGTACGCTAACTCGCTTGAGAATCCCGTAAAGGTGTATATTTGTGTGGCACGGAATTCGTTCATGGCATTGGTTAGTGCCGTCGCCCAACTATTTACCTCCTCTTGCGCTGTATTGTTGAGGTCAATGTCATCATAGAAAGCCTGTGCGGCAACGATTATATTCATGAAGGTGTTTAGGGCTTCGGAGGGGTATCCCAGTGTTTCGTCTGTTGAAGCACTTTGAGCCAGTTGCATGGCTGAATTTAGGGTGCTCTCCAATTTTCCTAGATACAGGCGTACCAGTGATGCGTCCAGTTCAACGAAGGTGAACACCATATCGGCACGGTCCCAAGTTCCGCCTCCCCAAATCCAGTGGTCGGCAAAACCTTGGGCGCGTATTTGTTGATTGTTGTTTGATGGACTATTGATGCGAAACATGGCGATGGACTGGCTTGTGCCAGATTGTGAAGCCACAACATCGGCTGTGTGGTTGATGGTAAACACGTTGGGCGTTGTGGTCGAGCCGATGCGTGTGGTGCCGTCGATGTTAATGTCGGTGGGCGTGAGATAGGTTTGCGACCCATGGTTGCGGATATAGCAGCCATCCGAGGTGGGTGTGATTTCCCATAACTGGTCGGGGTCGTTCCATTGGTATTCCGTCGTGCTTCCCAACGAGCCATTGGCGTTGAAGGTCAAGTATTTCGGCACTCCTGTATAATTAGTAGATGAGTTGTATGCCGCAGACGCATAACTAATGATACGGTAAAGTTTGCTGCTGTTTGGCGTAAATGTCGTAGTTCCAGCCGGTGTACCCTGTCCAGGACGCATGTATTCGTCGTTAACGGAAGCCACTTTCGAATATACCGACTCGATGCCGTTTCCCACATTTTTGGCACGGAAATAATAGATTTTCTTGGCGGTCAGTCCGCTCACTGTGGTTGAGGTGGCATTGGCGCCAAGTGTCTGTATGCGTGTAAAATTCTTGCCGTCTTCCGACTGTTCCACCTCTATGTTGACAATGCCTTCCGTGCCTGAGTTAGACCAAGTCAGGCGAGCCGTTGTGGCATTTGTCAGTGAGGCTTCAAAGTTCATGGGGTAAAGCATGTAGGCACTCTTCTGGCACAGCGTGTTTACATAGTTCTCGATGTTGGTGTACCCGTTGTTGAAGTTATAGCCATTGGCGTCGTCTGCATTGGGATTCAGCCCATTGGTGCTCTCCCAATTGTCGGGCATACCATCGTTGTCGGTATCGGTCGGGTTGAGTCCTCCGCCAATCATGCCGATTCCGCCTACTTCATCTTCACTGCCGATGAAGGCTCCCTGTCGTCCTAACGAAGTCAGTTGGTTGATGGCGCGTGTATCGTGAATGTCGCGTACACGAGAGCAACCGCAGTGGTCAACAATGGTATAATATGCGGCACTTGCCGACTCGATATTCCTCGGGCCTGAGCTAACCACAGAGCGGTTCCACATCACGGTGGCACCATTGTAGTCTGTTATGGCGCTTCCGTTGAGGTATCCGTCACAGTTACTGTCAATATAGTTGCCCGAACTGTATAGGTGGTCGGTTTCTGTCCATTGGTCAAAATATTTGCTTGACCCGTTGGGACCAGCAATGAAATAGTTGTTTATCACATCTTGATAGTTGTCGGCCGCCGAGTGTCCTCCAATGATTCCGTTCTGGAAATTATATACTACATTATTATAATACTCGACATAGCACTTCATCTTCGGATTACGGCTCTTGTTGTTAATCCACAGACAATGGTGGATGGTCCAGTTGCGTGTGCCGTCGGTGATGGAGCCGAAGTACTGAGGTTCAATGCCCTCTGCGATGATGGTGTTCTGCCATGTGATATTGTTCGCATCTTTTATGTGTATGTTGTCCCAAGGTCCCCATGATACGCTACAGTGGTCGAGGATAACATTCTGACATTCGTCAAGTGTAAGTGTACACTTACTACTGTTGATGCTCTTTCCGCCTCTCATACGGATATAACGGATAATCACATTCTTTGCCTTTGAGGCAATCACGCGTCCACCATAGATGGTAATGCCTTCTCCTGGGGCCGTTTGTCCGGCGATGGTCACATTGCTGGCAATGGTGATGCTTTTGCCTGTAATGTCGATGACGCCGCCTACATCGAATACGACAAAGCGTCCTGACACGCTGACGGCGTCGGCCAGGGAACCTGCTCCTGAAGCATTGAGGTTTGTAACATGCACGACTTGTCCGCCGCGTCCACCAGAAGCGTATGCTCCGAATCCTTCAGCACCGGGAAAAGCCAGTTGCTGGGCATTAATCAACAAATTGCCAAGAATGACAACAAGGAATAAAGAAAGTGATTTCTTCATGTTTTTTGGTATTAATATAATGGTTTTTTAGTAAAGATTCAATCGCAAAATTACGATTAATATTTGATTCGTGCAAAATACACTTTGGGGAAAATTGAGTCGTCTCTTAATAATATATATAAATATGTATATAGGGTTTGTCGTATATTAAGGGGGAGAGAAATCGTTCAAAAGTGAGATAAAAAGCGAAAAAAATGGCGAGGGGGGAGTAAAGTGATGGAAATTTTGTATTTTTGTGAACAGAATATATACCACGGGAAACATAATTACTATGTATTTACTAGGTTACGACATTGGCAGTAGCAGCGTGAAGGCCGCATTGGTGGAGACGCAGACCGGTCGGATTGCGGCATCGGCTTTCTATCCCAAACAGGAGATGCCCATTGAGGCAAAGCGCCCAGGATGGGCAGAACAAGACCCCGAAATGTGGTGGGAATATTTGAAGCAGGCTACAGCCGAGGTCCTTCAGAAAACTCAGGCAAAAGGTCTGGATGTGGAAGCCATAGGCATAAGTTATCAGATGCACGGACTGGTGGTTGTGGATCGTGAGGGGAAACCGTTGCGTCCAGCCATTATCTGGTGTGATGGTCGTGCTGTTCCCTATGGCGAGCAAGCATTGAAAGATCTGGGCGAGGGCTATTGCTTAGGTCATCTGCTGAATAGTCCGGGTAATTTCACGGCTTCAAAATTAGCCTGGGTGCGAGAGCACGAACCAGAAGTATTCAAAAAGGTGTTCCGCTTTATGCTCCCCGGCGACTACATTGCCATGCGGTTGACGGGTGACATGCGGACAACGATAAGCGGCCTCTCCGAAGGTATGCTGTGGGACTTCCGTCAGCATGGTATTGCAAACGAACTTATAGATTATTATGGCATAGACCCGACTACACCATGCGATGTGGTGCCTACTTTTGGCTGGCAGGGTGAACTTCGGGCAGAAGTGGCAGAAGAACTCGGTTTGTGCAAGGGCACTCCTATAACATATCGTGCAGGCGACCAGCCCAACAATGCCTTCTCGCTGGGCGTAATGAACCCAGGCGAAGTAGCGGCTACGGCAGGCACCAGTGGCGTGGTCTATGGCGTTACCGACCGTATCGACTATGACCCGAAGAGTCGCGTCAATACCTTTGCGCATGTCAATCACTATCCCGAGGAGCCGCGTCTGGGCATTCTGCTTTGCATCAACGGCACAGGTTGCCTCAATAGCTGGATGCGCCACAACATCTGTCCCAACCTTTCGTACGAGGAGATGAACGATTTGGCAAGCCAGGCACCCATTGGCTCGGAAGGCCTCGTGGTATTGCCCTTCGGCAATGGTGCCGAACGCATGCTGGAGAACCGCGACCTGGGATGCAGCCTGCATGGACTGAACTTCAACATCCACACGCAAGCCCACATGCTTCGTGCCGGTCAGGAGGGCATCGCCTTCGCGATGGCGTACGGTATGGAAGTAATGGCAGGCATGGGGATGAACATCAAGAAGATACGCGCCGGACGCGCCAACCTCTTCCTCAGTCCGCTCTTCCGCAAGGCTTTGGCAGGCGTGACCAATGCCACCATCGAACTCTGCGATACCGATGGGGCAGCAGGAGCCGCTCGTGGAGCCGGTATCGGCGCAGGCATCTACCAGAATGCCGAAGAGGCGCTCAGCACCCTCCGCATCGTGGATACCTTCGAGCCGCAAGATACGGATGCCTATCGAAAGGCGTATGAAACATGGAAGAAGGAATTAAACAATATTTAAACCCTAAATAACATGAAAGAATTTTTTCCAAACATCAAGAAGATTCCCTTCGAGGGAACAGAGAGTAAGAACCCTATGGCCTTCCACTACTACGAGCCTGAGCGCGTGGTGATGGGCAAGAAGATGAAGGACTGGCTGCGCTTTGCCATGTGCTGGTGGCACACCTTGTGCGCCGAAGGCAGCGACCAGTTCGGTCCTGGCACAAAGACCTTCCCCTGGAACAGCAACCCCGACCCCGTGGCAGCCGCAAAGGAAAAGGCTGACGCAGGCTTCGAGATTATGCAGAAGTTGGGCATCCCCTTCTATTGCTTCCACGACGTGGACATCTGCCAGGAGGCAGAGACCGTAGAGGAATATGAGAAAAATCTCCGCGAAATAGTAGCCTATTTGAAGCAACAACAGCAGGAAACGGGCATCCGTTTGTTGTGGGGTACAGCCAATGTTTTTGGTCACAAGCGTTATATGAATGGTGCTGCTACGAATCCCGATTTTGATGTGGTAGCTCGTGCTGTCGTACAAATCAAGAATGCCATCGATGCCACCATCGAGTTGGGTGGTGAGAATTATGTATTCTGGGGCGGCCGCGAAGGATATATGAGCCTGCTTAATACCGATATGAAGCGGGAGAAAGACCATCTGGCAACGATGTTGCGTATGGCCCGTGACTATGCTCGTGGAAAAGGTTTCAAGGGTACATTCCTCGTTGAGCCCAAACCTATGGAGCCGACAAAGCATCAGTACGATGTAGATACGGAGACCGTTATTGGATTCCTGCGTCAGAATGGTTTGGATAAGGATTTCAAGGTGAATATTGAAGTGAACCATGCCACTTTGGCGGGTCATACCTTTGAACACGAACTGGCTTGTGCTGTAGATGCCGGTATGCTGGGTTCAATAGATGCCAATAGGGGAGACTACCAGAATGGATGGGATACCGACCAGTTCCCCATTGACCATTTCGAACTCACGCAGGCTATGCTGCAGATTATCCGTAATGGTGGTTTCAGTACGGGCGGAACAAATTTTGATGCCAAGACGCGTCGTAACAGCGTTGACCTCGAAGATATCTTTATTGCCCATATCAGTGGCATGGACGCTATGGCGAAAGCACTGCTTGCAGCTGCGGAGATTCTGGAGAAGAGCCCTATTCCGGCAATGGTCAAGGAACGCTATGCTTCGTTCGACAAAGGTCTTGGTCAGAAGTTCGAGCAGGGTCAGATGAACTTTGAGGAACTCTATCAGTATGGTAAGCAGGTAGGAGAACCAAAGCAAATCAGCGGAAAACAGGAACTGTACGAGGCCATTGTGGCTATGTATTAGTTTTTGCGTTCTTTTCGATAGATATAGTTTTTTATAAAAAGTTAGGGAATCTTTTGGCGGTTAGCTAAAGATTCCCTAATTTTGTGATATCAAAATGATATTATATTATTAACCATTAATTGATATTATTATGGAAACAAAAGAAAGAAAGTTTGCGGGACTCGTCATGAATGGATTCTTCATGCTGTTTGCCAATTTGCTGATGACATTTGGCAGTATTGCGTTTTTTATTTGGGGATGTGTCCTCTTGGATGGGGGCGTAGACGGGGCTGGCTTTATGATGACGCTGGGAGTCATTGCCTTTGTTGTGAGCATCTTCGTATGGTGCGGATTTATGATGCTGGAACCTAACGAGGCGCGCGTGGCAACATGGTTTGGCAAATATGCCGGTACATTTGCTGAGGCTGGTTATTTCTGGATTAATCCGTTTTATGGCACTAAGAAACTTTCCTTGCGTGCTCGAAATCTGGATGCTGAGCCTATCAAGGTAAACGACAAGGTGGGTAACCCTGTGATGATAGGGTTGGTTCTGGTGTGGAAACTGAAAGATACCTACAAAGCGCTTTTTGAGGTGGACACACAGACGATGGCTACTACGATGCAGGGAACAGTGGGCACGGATGTAAAGAGTATCATGAACGCCCTGGAGAAGTTTGTGCGTGTACAGAGCGATGCTGCCCTGCGTCAGGTGGCTGGACAATATGCCTACGATGACGAAGATGGCGGTAAGGGTGAATTGACTTTGCGCTCTGGCAGTGATGAAATCAATCAGTTACTGGAAGAGAAGCTCGACGATCGCTTGGCTTTGGCTGGTATCGAAGTTGTGGAAGCCCGCATCAACTATTTGGCTTATGCCCCCGAGATTGCGGCAGTCATGCTTCGTCGTCAGCAGGCTTCGGCCATTATTACTGCTCGTGAAAAGATTGTGGAAGGCGCTGTTTCGATGGTGAAGATGGCTCTCGACAAACTGTCGAAGGAGGAAGTAGTTGAATTGGACGATGATAAGAAGGCTGCGATGGTTAGCAACCTGCTCGTTGTCCTCTGTGGTGATGATTCTGCACAGCCTGTTGTAAATACTGGAACACTTAATCATTAATTGTCATGAAAAGATTTGAATATAAAGTAATACATCCAGTCTTTAGAATGGAGCGAAAGCTTAATCAATTAGGTTATGACGGTTGGGAACTGGTGGCTGCCTCGGGCGGTAACTTGTATCTGAGGCGTCCATACGAAGATTAACAGATGGCTAAGAAAGAAAACAAGACAAAAAGTTTTATTCTTCGCATCGATCAGGACACGATGGATGCGATAGAAAAATGGGCTGCAGATGAGTTCCGTTCGACCAACGGACAACTGCAGTGGATTATCACGGAAGCCTTGCGGAAAACCCGTCGTTTGCCCAAGGGAAATTCGCCAAACGGAAACAGCGAGGTTACAGGCTGAAAAAACTTTTTGGAAAACTTTTAGTGCAATGCCAATTATTTAAGAAGCACATTCTTAAGTAGTTGGCATTTTGTTTTGGAAAACTTTTAATTTCTCTTAATATTTTTTGTGTTTTGTTTTGGATAATTCAAGGAAGTATTCTAATTTTGTAATCGCTTGAACTGATATCAGGAAAAAACAACAATATTTAATCCATGATTGTAATTAAAAGAGACGGAACTCAAGAAGAGTTCAACAGAGCGAAAATCAAGAGTGCCATCGTTGGCGCGTTCCAGTCAGTGTCCGCTTTGGATGAGGAGAAAATCAAGAGTGTGGCTACTGACTTGAGCGAAAGTATCTCAGTAAGGGACGGCTTCACGGTTGAGGAAATCCAGAACCGTGTGGAAATGGCCCTGATGAGTAATGGCTACTATGCTGAGGCCAAGGCTTACATCCTATATCGCCAGCAGCATGCCGAGGCTCGTTTCATCAAGGAGCGTATTGACTACATGAATGAGTATTCCCAATCGGGCGAGAATGCCGCTACGGCTTCGGAAACTGATGCTAATGCCAATGTGACGATGAAGAATGTGGCAAACCTCGAAGGCGAGGTTTACAAGACCACAAACCGCGTCATCCAGCGTCAGCGTATGAAGGACAAACTCAATCAGTTGTTTCCCGAAGTGGCCAAGCAGTATGAGCAGGACTTGAACCATCATATTATATATACCCACGACGAGGCCAGCACACCTGTACTGAAGCAGTACTGTATGGCAGTCAGCCTCTATCCGTTGATGACGGATGGTGTGGGTAATATCGATGGCGTAACTCCTGGTCCTCCAAACGACCTCCAGTCGTTCAGCGGTCAAATCACCAACCTTACTTTCTTGCTCTCGTCTCAATGTAAGGGTGCCGTCGCATTCGGTGAATACTTCGTGGTGCTCAACTATTACATCATTTCAGAGTTCGGTCCCGACTGGTACGACCACATGGATTTGGTGGCCACCTCCAGTTGCTGCCTTCAGCAGCGTACTATCCGCGATCACATCGTGAAGGCTTTCAAGCAGTTTGTATGGGGTATCAATCAGCCTGCAGGTAACCGCAGTTATCAGTCTCCTTTCACGAACATCTCCTATTACGACAAGACCTACTTCCAGTCTTTGTTCGGTGATTTCTGCTATCCCGACGGCACCAAGCCCGAATGGAAGGCTATCGATACCCTGCAGCGTATGTTCATGAAGTGGTTCAACCAACTTCGCCTGAAGCAGGTGCTGACCTTCCCCGTAGAGACTATGGCAATGGTTTACGACCCTGAAACGAAGGATATCATCGACCAGGAATATAAGGACTTCACGGCAGAAATGTATGCAGAAGGTCATTCGTTTTTTACCTATATCAGCGATAGTGCCGATAGTTTGGCCTCTTGCTGCCGTTTGAAGAACGAACTGACGGAGAACACCTTCAATCCCACATCCGGTTTGACTGGTGTCATGACGGGTAGTTGTAATGTAATCACCCTGAATGTCAGTCGCATTGTTCAGGATGCCAAGCGTACCGTTTCCGGAACCGAGGGCGACCATGATTTCTATGCTTTCCTGCGCCTTTACTTGACGAACATTCTGGAGCGTGTCTATAAGTACCACATTGCCTACAAGACGATGCTCTACGAAATGGAAGACCGCAAGATGTTTGCTGCTTCCAATGGCGGTTACATCTACATCAGCAAGCTGTATTCTACGATTGGTATCAATGGTCTGAACGAGGCTGCCCGTTTCTTGGGTCTGGAGGTTGGAAACAATGCCCCCTACATCGAGTTCCTGCAACTCATTTTGGGCACGATTAAGGAAGAGAACAAGCGCCACAGTATCCACGACAAGAAGCGTCCCTTCCTGTTCAATTCCGAGGTTGTTCCCGCAGAAGGCCTGGGCGGTAAGAACTATCGTTGGGATAAGGAAGACGGCTATTGGGTTCCCGAGAACGAGAATCTGTACAACTCGTACTTCTACGATGCCCACGACGACACCCGTGTACTGGATAAGTTCATCCTGCATGGCCGTCAGACCTATCAGTTCACGGACGGTGGTAGTGCCCTCCATTGCAACCTGCAAGACCACTTGAGCAAGGAGCAGTATCTGAAACTGATGGACTTTGCCATCGAGAACGGTACCAGTTACTATACCTTCAACATCCCCAATAGCAAGTGTGAGGATTGCGGACACATCATCAAGAAACCTATCGATGTTTGTCCTTGCTGCGGCAGCACCAATATAACCCAGTACACTCGTATCATTGGTTACCTGCGTCCTATTCCCGCTTTTGGTAAGGACCGTCAGATAGAGGCTGCCAAGCGCACCTACAGTTGCGATTTCTAAGGTTATAAACGGAATCGATGCTCAAGTTCGTAGATACGAAGGAGGTATTTGCGGAGATTCCCGACGAGATAACTCTTGCCATAAGTATTAGCGGATGCCCCATTCGTTGTAAGGGGTGTCACAGCAAATACTTATGGGAAGATGTCGGGGATGAACTAACGGTAGAAGTCCTTTCGCAGATGCTGGAAAGTCATGTCGGCGTCACCTGTGTTTGTTTCATGGGTGGTGACAACGACCCTGCCGAAGTGAACCGTTTGGCAGCATGGACAAAGCAGCATTCTGGCATGAATATCGCCTGGTATAGCGGTCGGGATGAAATCGCCGATGAGATTGAACTTTGCAATTTCGACTACCTGAAGATTGGGCGTTACGATGCCGAGCGCGGTCCTTTGAACACCAAGGGGACGAATCAGATTCTTTGGCGTGTGCGCCATGCGGATGGTAAGAACGAACTGGAAGATAGTACCCATAGATTCTGGAAATAATGGTTCCGACAGAGATAATATCCTTGTGGCATTCGCTCCCGCTTTCTGCGGAGAACGACCTTGCGGCACTTTCCGAACAGATAAGTAAGAATCCCGAGGCTTGGGAGGCAGCAGGGCTGTTCCTCAAGAACACCGACTTTTCCACCCTCTCTTTGGGACGCCACGAAATAGGGCAGGGGTGCTACGCCAATGTACAGGAGTACGAAACCAAGACCAGTTCAAAGTACGAACTCCACCGTCGTTATATCGATGTTCAGTTGTTGGGCTTTGGCGAGGAACTGATATATGTGGCCCCAAAGGACGAGGTACAAGAGCTGATGGGCGAGTTCGACGAGTCCGCCGACATCGGATTCTATACATCAGCCCGTTCCGTGCGCAAGTGCGTGGTTTCCCCGGCGAGTTATTTATTGCTCTATCCCACCGATGCCCACATGCCCTGTATGGTCGTGGACGAACCTCAGCCTGTACGCAAGATAGTCGTCAAGATTCCGTACAAATAAAATTTGGACGGCTCGAATATTCTTCGTAATTTTGTCCAAAACAAACACAAGATACTATGTCACTGAATAAAGTAATGCTGATAGGCAATGTCGGCGCAGAACCCGAAGTGCGCTATGTAGAGCAGGGCGTGGCTGTTGGCTCATTGCGTATTGCCACCACCGAGCGAGGTTATACATTACAGAATGGTACTCAGGTGCCCGAGCGCACCGAATGGCACAATGTCGTCGTTTGGCGCAAGCAAGCCGAATTTGTGGAGAAGTATGTCCACAAGGGTGACAAACTCTATATCGAGGGACAGTTGCGTACGCGTAACTACGACGACCGTAATGGTGTGAAAAGATTTGTAACAGAGGTTTGGGCAGACAACATCGAGTTCCTCTCTTCACCGCGTGCGACGCAGCCAACTGCTGCACAGCCGGTGGCTCCTGAACAGCCCGCCGATACGGATAATACACAGCCTCCCTTCTGATGGATTGCACTGTATTTCAGCAGATAACGGTGACACAACCTACCTTGGGTTGTGTCATTGTCCTTTGTATAGCCTTGTTGCTCCTGTTCTGCTCGGGATTCGTGTCGGCTTCCGAGGTGGCCTTCTTTTCCCTGACCCCTGCCGATCTTAGCGAGGTGGAAGAGGGGCGACATGCTTCCGACAGCAAGATATCCCGATTGCGTGCCGACCGCGAACGCCTGCTTGCCACCATTCTCATTTCCAACAATCTGGTGAATGTGGCCATCATCATGATGCTCAACTATGCCTTCCTGCAAATCTTCGATTTCGGAGTGGCGCAGTGGGCCGAGTTCCTCGTCATGACAGTGTTGCTCACCTTCCTCTTGCTGCTTTTCGGCGAGGTGCTGCCCAAGATATATTCCGTTCAGCATCGGCTGGCTTTCGGTCGTTGTGCCGCGCCCGTTTTCGTGGTGCTCAACTATGTGTTCTATCCCATCTCCTCCCTGCTCGTGCGTTCCAAGGGACTGACCGAGCGCATACTCGACCACGAGTCGCAGTCGCTCACGGTGGACGAACTGGAGCAGGCACTCGAACTGACCGACCAGAAAGAGATTGCCGAGGAAAGTAGTATGCTGCAGGGTATCATTCGTTTTGGTGGAGAGATGGCACGCGAGGTGATGACCCCCCGTGTCGATATGGTGGACCTTGAGATGCGTACCCCCTTCCCTGAGGTACTGAAGTGTATTGTCGAGAACAACTATTCGCGCATACCCGTGTATTCGGGCAACGAGGACAACATTAAGGGCGTGCTTTACATTAAGGACCTGCTCCCCCATTTGGGCAAGCCCGCCAACTTCCGTTGGCAGAGCCTTATCCGTCCCCCCTATTTCGTGCCCGAAACCAAGATGATAGACGACCTTCTTCGCGATTTCCAGCGTAACAAAGTCCATATCGCCATAGTCGTGGACGAGTTCGGCGGCACCAGTGGTATTGTCACGATGGAAGACATCCTGGAGGAGATTGTGGGCGAGATAGACGACGAGTACGATGATGTAGAGCGTCCCTATGTCCGCCTGAACCAAAATACCTATGTTTTCGAGGCCAAATGCCCCTTGAGCGACTTCTTCCGTGTTGTGGGGCTCGACGACGACTTCTTCGAGGAGGTAGAGGGCGATGCCGATACCCTTGCTGGCCTGCTTCTCGAGATAAAGGGCGAGTTCCCCAAACTACACGAAAAGATAGCCTATCGTCACATCACTTTCGAAGTGATGGAACTCGACGAACGCCGTATCGTGAAGATAAAGGTCATCGTCAAGCAGGCGTAAATTTCCCCTCAACTATACCCCATATTGAGCATACGGCAATCACCATGTGGTGAATACCGTATGCTTTTTGAATTTGCAATAAGCAATTTTTCAGAGATTACCGTATGCTCGACACGGGGTTTAGTTACCCCCTCAAAAATCAATATTGTCTCGTCCAAAAATCAACACCGTTGATTTCGAAAATCATTAGTATTAAATTTCAAAATCATTGCCGTTGATTTTTCAAATCATCAGTGTTGATTTGACGGGGTATAAGTTTCCCTTGTTTTTCTTTCATATATACCCCAACTTTAATTATGGCGAATTTGCCACAATTAGGAATCAGGGTGGTCTCTTTTGTTTGAGCGGCAGGGACGCTTGTTTAATACAAGAGTCCGATAGCAAACATACAATAATGCACTGAACGAGTGCAAATGTCGCGCATTTAGGTGGCTACTATAAATGAAGATGTAGAACGACCAATGAAAAGCGGGAATATTTGAAGTGACACTTCAGATATTCTCGTTTTTTTGAAGTAGGATTTTGTATAATCTTCCCTATGTTTTGCCAGGATGTCTGTTGTCAAGGTCAACGCTTCAGGGCATCGAGTAGGGCATCGCAGGCAGCGGCGGCATTGCCGGTCTGTTCGAGGAGTTGCACGAACTTGGAGCCGACGATGGCACCTGCGGCATTCTGCTGTGCGCTTTCGAGGGTTTGGCGGTTTGAAATGCCGAAGCCAATCATGCGAGGATTGTGTAGTTGCATCTGGTTGACATGATTGAAGTAGGCCTGTTTGGCGGCATCAAACTCTTTCTGGGCTCCAGTCACGGCGGCACTGGAAACCATATAGATGAATCCGTCGGTATTCTCGTCGATGAAGCGGATGCGCTCGTCGCTGGTTTCGGGTGTAATCAGCATGATGACACGGATGTCGTAACGGTCGGCAATGGGCTTCACCTCTTCCATATAGTCCTTGAAGGGAAGGTCGGGAATGATGGCACCATCGATGCCGCAGTCGGCACATTGCTGGAAGAAGGTCTCGTAGCCCATTTGGTAGATGGGGTTCATGTATCCCATGAGGATGAGGGGTATCTTGACATCTTGACGAATGTCCTTTAATTGCCCGAACAGGCGCTTGAGGCTCATGCCATTGCGCAGGGCCTTGGTGGCGGCATCCTGAATGACGGGACCGTCGGCCATAGGGTCGCTGAAAGGAATACCTACCTCTATCATGTCGAAGCCCTTGCGCTCGATGGTGCGGATGACTTCAGCCGTATTGTCGGCACTGGGATGCCCGGCACAGAAATATAGGGATAACAGTCCTTGTTGTTTATCTTTGAAGAGTTGGTTGATGCGATTCATTCTCTTATCTTATTTATGAAGTGCTTTAGTGAAGTGACATCTTTGACTCCCTGTCGCAGTTCGAAGCGGCTGTTGAGGTCCACTCCGATGAACTGGGAATGTTGGAATTGTCGTACGCGATTGGCATCTTGCAGACCAATGCCCCCAGCCAGCAGGAAGGGGATGTCACCGTCGTAGGCTTCCAGTATGTCCCAGTCGAAGAGTTCTCCACTGCCGCCGACAGTTTTGCATTTGGTGTCGAATAGTATCAGGTCGGCAATACCTCTGTATTGGCGGTATTGTTCGATGTCTTCCTTCTTCCTGACGGATATGGCTTTTATCACGGGGAGCCCCGTTATGGCTATCAACTCCTGACAGAGTTGTGGCGATTCGTTGCCATGCAGCTGGATGCGGTTAAGTTTCAACTGATTTACCTTACGACGCACATAATCGGGGGTTGGATTGACAAATACTCCCACGCGGATGCACGAAGGGAGGTGGGCAGGCGCCTCTGCAACATTGCGCGACGAGCCTTCCCAGCAGATGAAGCCCATCATCGTGGGCTTGAGTGTTTCTACCTCGCGAATGTTTTGGGCATCGCGCATACCGCATACCTTGATAATCATATTGCCTCGATAAAGTTCTTTAATGCCAATCCGGGGTCTTTTTCTTTCATGAAGGTTTCTCCAATGAGGAAACCTTGGAAGCCGGCTTGCCGTAGTTGGCGAATTGTGTCGGGGTTGCTGATGCCGCTCTCGCTGACTTTCAGTTTGTCCTTGGGAAGTAGTTCTGCCAGACGGAAGGAGTTTTCCACATTGGTGTGGAAGGTGCCGAGGTTGCGATTGTTGATGCCAATCATGTCGGCATCCAGTTCGGCGTAAGCCAACTCTTCCTCGCTGTGCATTTCCAGAAGTACCTCCAAACCGAGTTCGTGGGCAACGGCTGTCATCGACTTGCATTCTTCCTGACTAAGGTCTGCGGCAATCAGCAGTATGGCATCGGCGCCGATAAGCCGTGCCTGGAAAATTTGGTATTCGTCGATGATAAAGTCCTTACGCAGGATAGGAGTATCTGTCAGCGGTCGCATGCGTTCGATGAATGCTGCTTGTCCGCCGAAGTATTTCTCGTCCGTCAGGATGCTGAGTGCCGATGCACCGTTGCTGGCGTACAGGGGTACTACATCCTCGGGCTCGATGTCGGGATGAATCCATCCTTTCGATGGGCTTTTCCGCTTGAACTCGGCTATGATTCCGTAGGGGCTGTCGGCTAAGGACTGGCGCATACTGCGACGGCTGAGGCTTGTCATGAGGTTCTCAACCTTAGCATACAATTGTCGGGGCGGCAACAGTTCTTTCTGTTGAGCCACCTCGATGCGCTTCCACGCAACTATCTCCTCCAGAATATCTTTCATGAATTCAGTTCCACGAATTTACGGAAACAAGCCAGTGCCTTGCCGCTCTCCAACGATTCGCGAGCAAGGGCAATGCTTTCCTCTATACTCAAGTTGCGGTCGATGATGCTGATACCACAGGCCGCATTGGCCAAAATCACATTCTTTTGTGCCTCGCTGGCCGTGCCTTCCAGTACATGGTCGAATATCTTGCAGGCCTCTTCTGCAGTTTGACCGCCGTATATTTCTTGTGGCTCAACATAGTTGAAGCCGAGGTCTTTGGGCGTGAATACCTTTTCGAAGTTGTTGGTGGTCAGTTTGAAACCGCTGGTCAGCGAAATCTCGTCGTAGCCGTCGTAACTGTTCACCACGCCAAAGGTGTCGCCAATCTTCTGGTGTACATTGATGTACAGTCGCATCTGACTTTGGTTGGCCGTGCCGTGAAGTGAGCATTTCGGCTGACAGGGATTTACCAACGGGCCTAATAAGTTGAAGCAGGTGGGGACTCCCAATGCCTTTCGGGTAGGTCCGACGAACTTCATGCCGTAGGCAAACAAGGGGGCATGGAAGTAGCAGATGTTGGCCTCGTCGAGCGAGCGTTTGAGGATGTCGGCATTGTCCGTGAACTTCACACCATGCTCTGCCAGTACATTGCTTGCACCGCTTACACTGGTGCTGCCTCCATTGCCGTGTTTCGTGACCTTGTAGCCTGCACCTGCAATGACGAATGCCGAGCAGGTGGAGATGTTGAAGGTGTTCTTTCCGTCGCCTCCTGTTCCCACGATGTCCAGCGTCACCTCGTTGCCGAGGTCTATGTGCTTGCCCGTTTCCAGAAGTCCGTCGCGGAATCCCAGTAATTCATCTACCGTAACACCGCGTATCTGCATGCCCATCAGCAGGGCTGCAATTTGGCAGTCGGTGTAGGCTTCGCGGGTGATGCCCAGCATGATTTCGTGGGTTTCCTCGCGTGTCAGCGTTCCGCCCTCAATCTGTTTTGTCAGATATTTCTTCATCGTTCTAACCAGTTCTTTAAGATCGTCTTACCGTCGGGCGTAAGCACGCTTTCGGGATGATATTGTATGCCACGCACATCGAACTCCCGATGGCGCATTGACATGATATAGCCTTCGTCCGATACACTTGTAACCTCCAGACAGTCGGGTAGGGTGTCGGCATCGACTACCCACGAATGATAGCGCCCGATTTCGATGGTGTTGGGCAGTCCCTCGAAGATGTAGTCCCTGACGGTGATGTGCGAAGGTGTGGCTACACCGTGGAATACACTGCTTAGGTTTGTCAGGGTTCCGCCAAATACCTCGCCAATGGCCTGATGGCCGAGGCATACACCGAGAATGGGCTTCCGTCCTGCATAGGTGCGGATGACATCGAGTAGTAATCCGGCTTCGCAGGGAATACCGGGACCTGGAGATAGGATGATTTTGTCGAAAGATTCCAGTTGGGACATTTCGAACTTGTCGTTACGATATACGGTCACTTCTGCCCCGAGTTCCTTAACAAGGTGGCTGAGGTTGTAGGTGAACGAATCGTAGTTGTCTATGATGACTATCTTTCTTTTCATAGTTTTTCTGCCATGATTATAGCCTTGCGCAGTGCGCCCAGCTTGTTGTTCACCTCTTGCAACTCGTACTCTACATCACTCTTGGCAACTACGCCACCGCCAGCCTGGAACCAAAGTTCGTTGTTGCGGCTGACAAAGGTACGGATGGTAATGGCCTGATTCAAACTGCCGTCGAATCCGATGACACCGATACATCCGCCGTATGCACCGCGGTTGTGTGGCTCGTATTCCGAAATGAGTTGCATGGCACGCACCTTCGGGGCTCCGCTCAATGTGCCAGCAGGGAAGGTGTCGATGAATGCCTGTATAGGGTCTGCCCCTTCGTCCAGTTCGCCACAGACACGACTTACCAAGTGAATGACATGGCTGTAGAACTGCATGTCTTTGTAGAATTCCACATGTACATTGTGGCAGTTGCGCGAAAGGTCGTTGCGCGCGAGGTCCACCAGCATAACATGTTCGGCATTCTCCTTCGGGTCGTTCTTCAGGTAGAGCGCATTCTTGCGGTCTTCCTCGGCATTGCCTGTTCGCTTGGTCGTGCCAGCGATGGGGTCGATGTAGGCTTTTCGTCCTTCGATGCGGCAATGTGTCTCGGGGGAAGACCCGAAGATGCGGAAACCGCCGAAGTCGAAATAGAACAGGTATGGACTTGGGTTGATGCTACGCAGGGCACGATATAGTTTGAAGTCGTCGCCCTCGTATCTTTGCGTGAAACGGCGTGAGGGTACAATCTGGAAAACATCTCCTCGCAAACAGTGCGCAATGCACTTGCGGATGTTCTCGCGGTGTTCGTCGTCGGTCAGTGTGCTTTTATATTCACCGACAGGGCGGAAGTCGTAGGTCTGATAGGCTCGCCCCTTGAGGTCGAGTTCCAGTTGGTCGAGGTCGTCAGACTCTCCTTCTTCGAGTAGTTCTATCAGTGTCAGTTCGTTGCGGAAATGGTCGAATACCACCACATCCTTGTACAAGATGTACAACATGTCGGGGGCATCGTTCTTTTCCTGTGTCTCGTCCTTTATGGGAATGTCCTCGAAATATCGCACGGCATTGAACGAGGTGTAGCCGAAGAGTCCGCAATTGTGGACATCGTCGCCCGTAATCTCGAAGTTGTGCAGAAAGTCGTTGATGACTTTTGCTACACCATATTCCTTGTTAAGGGTATGCTCTGTTGTCGTGCCGTCAGGATATTGCGCCTTGCCCACATTATGCTCGATGCTTACCGATGCAATGGGATGCAGAGCAATGAACGACTTGGCATTCTCTCCACTGTGGTAGTCGGAACTTTCCATCAGTGCGCTTTGCGGGTAGGCATCGCGTACCTTCAAGTATGCACTGACGGGAGTTAGTAGGTCGCCCAGAATGGTTTTCGATACGGTGTGGTATTTATATTTTGCCATAGTCGATTTCGTCCTTGTGTGCCAGATAGGTTGAGAGGTCTTTGTCGCCGCGTCCGCTAACATTGAGCACCACGATGTCGTCCTTCTTGAACTTCATTTTGGGCAGGATAGCCAAGGCATGACTGCTCTCCAAAGCGGGAATGATACCTTCCAGACGGGTGAGTTCGAAGGCAGCCTGTAAGGCTTCGTTGTCGTTGATGGCCACGGTTTTGGCGCGTCCTGTCTCGTGAAGATTACAATGGATGGGGCCTGTGCCGGGATAGTCGAGACCTGCCGAAATGCTGTAAGGTTCTACGATTTGTCCGTCGTCGGTTTGCATCACTTTGATACGACTGCCGTGTAGGATTCCTACAGAACCTAATTGTAGCGATGCGGCTGTTTCTGTGGTGTCAACGCCCAGTCCGCCAGCTTCGGCCAGCACCAGTTTTACGCGCTCGTCGTCGAGATAATGGAACATGGCACCTGCGGCATTACTGCCACCACCTACACAGGCGATAAGATAGTCGGGATAGTCGCGGCCCTCCTTTTCCTGCAGTTGATATTTGATTTCGGCGGAAATGACACTTTGTAGGCGAGCCACCATATCGGGATAGGGGTGCGGCCCTACGGTACTACCGATGATATAGAAGGTGTCGCTGGGATGGCAACACCAGTCACGAATGGCTTCGTTGGTGGCGTCCTTCAGGGTCTTGTTCCCGCTTTCTACGGGGAAAACCTCGGCGCCCAACATACGCATACGCTCCACATTGACATGCTGTCGCTCCACATCCAATGCTCCCATATATACGCGGCAAGGCAGATTCATCAGTGCACACACTGTTGCTGTGGCTACACCATGTTGGCCAGCTCCCGTTTCGGCAATGATGCGCGTCTTACCCATACGCTTGGCAAGCAGGGCTTGTCCGATGGCATTGTTGATTTTGTGAGCCCCAGTATGGTTTAAGTCCTCGCGTTTCAAATAGAGTTTGCAACCATACTTCTGACTCATGCGTTCAGCATAGTACAATGGGCTCGGACGGCCTACATAGTCACGCAATAATTGACAGTATTCCTTTTGGAAACTCTCGCTTTCAATGATTGTAAGGTATTGCTGTTTAAGGTCTTCTACGGTCTTGTATAGCACCTCTGGAATATAGGCACCGCCAAAACGACCATAGAAGCCGTTTTCGTCTGTTTGTTGGTAAGTTTTCATCCTATGTGCTAATTTGGCCTACAAAGTTAGTGATTATACGCGAGTTATCAAAGTGGGGAGCTTGAAAAAATTACCCGTAGTGGGTGAGGTATTTCTGTTGTCGTAAAATTTATACGCGATTATCTTTGATAATCTTTGATTAGCCCACAAATTATTCTTACATTTGTAACTTGTAAAACCAAATACAGAACTTATGACGATAGCCATAGTCGCACTCATGTTGTTGGCTTATGCTTTGATAGCCAGCGAGCATCTAACTCATATTAATAAGGCAACGACCGCCATGTTTGCGGGCGTAGTAGGTTGGATACTTTATTTGTGTTCGGGCGTGGACCAGACACTGGTCGCCGAACAAGTATTTGTGGGACATTCGGCCTATATGTGCAGTATTGTGCTGTACTTGCTTTCGACGATGGCTATTGTCGAGGTGCTGAGCGTAAACGGTTGCTTCGACTTTATCACCGAATTCTTGCGCACGCGCTCTACAAAGCGTTTCCTTTGGGGCATTGTCCTTATTACATTTTTGTTGAGTGCCAATCTCGACAACTTGACGACTGTGGTACTGATGTTGATTATCATGCGCCGCTTGTTGAGCAACCAGCATCAGCGTTTGCTCGTCGGTGCGGCGATTGTTATAGCAGCAAGTTGTGGAGGTAGTTTTACGGTTATCGGTGATGTTTCAACGCTGATGATATGGACCAAGGGTGCCGTTACCCCGACGGCTTTTGCCAAGGCTATGCTGTTGCCCGCATTGGTGGCTACGGCAGTACCTGTCGTGCTGATTAGTTATGACCTGCCGACGACGCTCGACATACATCGTCGCCATATTGTATATCGTGGTGACGACCATGCCATGCCTTTGTGGCAGCGTGTGGTTATGCTGTTCTTCGGTATTGTCGGTTTGTGGCTCGTGCCTACATTCCATCGTATAACTCAGTTGCCGCCATTCCTCGGTTCGTTGTGCGTACTGGGTGTTGTGTGGGTGCTCAACGAGGTTTTCAATCGTAGTTCCATTCGTTCCGAACAGCCTGTTTTGTTGCCAGGAAGTGACCGCCGTCTGCAATACGAGGTGTTGCAGGTCATCATGTTCTTCATTGGTGTGGCACTTTCGGTAAGTGCGTTGGTGGAGACAGGTGCGATGAATGCTGTTGGAAAGTGGGTTGATTCTAATATCCATGATATATATGTATTCTCAGTATTTATGGGTGTAGTTTCTGCCGTATTGGACAATGTTTGTCTTGTACTTTCGGCAGTAAGCATATACGATGTTCTTCCCGACGGCTCTGCCCAAACAGCCTATCAGCAGTTCTTTACCCAGAATGGTGCTTACTGGCATCTTGTGGTTCTGTCTGCCTGTGTGGGCGGATGTCTGTTGCCCATCGGTAGTACTGCAGGCTATGCTCTGTTGAAGAGTGAGGATTCAAGCATTTGGTGGTACTTCCGCCATATATCGGGTAAGGTGTTATTGGGATGGATCGCCGCCCTTATCGCCTATTTCGGTGTGGATTATGTATTGCGATTCCTGCTGTAGGATTCGGCATGTGAATTTCTTTACGGTTTAGATGATAATAACCAACTAAAATATAATACTATGACTAAGAAAAGACTTTTTGGACTAAACATCTTGTTGTTCTTCGTCGTTTCCCTGTTTGCGGCGTATAACAAGACTACCTATTATGCCAATGCTGATGGCAAACAGGCAGCAGCATTGAAAACTGCTATGTATGGAATTATTTCCAATGGAGTTTCCTATCTGGATTATAGTGATTTGTGGACGGCGTATGCTACCACGGATGTTCGTCCTGACGGCTACATCTGGGACCGCTATTGCAATACGAACATGACATACGGAACAAATCAAGACGATGGTACTTTGGGCTCATCGGAGGGCCAGCGCTACAATCGCGAGCACTCGTGGCCCAAGTCGTGGTTCGGAGGTAGTACATCTAAAGGAGTAGGAACAGACCTTAATCATGTAGTTGCAGCAGATAAGTATGCGAACAATACTCGTGGCAGTGAGATTTATGGTGAGGTAAAGTCTGTTACTAAAACCTTTAGCAATAGTAGGTTTGGTACAGGTGGCTATGGAAGCCATACCTCTTATGATGTGTTTGAACCTGCAGATACATTGAAGGGTGACTTTGCCCGCATCTATTTTTATATGGTGACGATGTATCAGGGCAACCTTTCGAGTTGGTATAGCTCATACGGTTCTTCTACCAATTTAGGAAGAGTTATTGACGGTTCGACATATCCCGCTTTTCAGTCTTGGTACAAAGAAATGCTGTTGGCATGGGCAGCGGCCGACCCTGTAAGTGCGATGGAAGTTTCGCGTAACAATGCCGTCTATAACAAACAGAACAACCGCAATCCGTTTATCGATTTCCCAGGCTTGGAACAATACATTTGGGGAACGGCATCTTCCACAAACCTGAGCGTGGCAAATTATGTGGATCCTTATGATGGCAGCGGAACTGGTGGTACAGGAGGCGGCGAAAGTGGCTCTGGCTCATGCTATTATGAAAAGGTGGCCAGTGCCAGCGACCTTACGGATGGTCAATACCTCATTGTTTGCGAGAGTGCGAATGTAGCCTTTAATGGTGGTTTGGAGACACTCGATGCAGCGAGCAACACCATTGGGGTGACGATCTCTAATAGTAAGATTACAGCAACCTCTACAACAGAGGCAGCAGAGTTCACCATTGCAGCGAAGACGGGTGGCGGCTATTCCATCAAGAGTGCCAGTGGAGTTTATATTGGACATACAGGAAGCAGCAATGCTTTGAAGACCAGTTCTTCCGATGACTATACAAATACCATTACTATATCTGATGGTAATGCAACGGTTACTTGCAATAGTAAACTCTTGCGTTACAATGCAACATCTGGACAGACTCGTTTCCGTTATTTCGGCAGCGAACAGACTGCCATCCAACTCTATAAGAAAGTAGAGGGAACTTCGGGTAATGACCCAGTAGTTACTACGGCTTCCTTTACTACTGCTTCTAAGACACTGCAGGTCGGTGGAACCTTTACACAGACGGTTACAACCAATAGTGATGGTGCAGTGACTTATAGTAGCGACGATACCAGCGTGGCAACGGTGGATAGTTCTACGGGACTTGTAACCGCCATTGCCGAAGGCTCGACAACTATCACGGCTGATATTGCAGCTACCAGCAATTACACGCAAGGTTCAGCATCCTATACTGTAGTCGTCGAGGCTGTAGGTGCTAACGATACGGATGAACTGACGGCCACTATGCTTGAGTTAACTGGAAATTACGGTGGAGTTTCGGGTAAGACTGGCGCTTCAGGTACTGTCTATGCGGCCTATGGAATGAAGAACGGCAATAATGCCATCCAGATTCGCTCAAATGATAGCAGTTCAGGTGTTGTTTCCACTTCTACAATAGGTACAATTAGTAAGGTGACCGTTGATTGGGGCACAGGCACTGCAGAGGGCCGTACCTTGAATGTTTATGGTAGCAACTCTGCTTATACGACTCCTTCTGTACTTTTCAATGCTAATACACAGGGTACCCTTATAGGAACAATCGTTTGTGGAACATCTACTGAACTGTCGGTTAGCGATAGTTACAAATATATAGGTCTTCGTTCTAATAGTGGTGCAATGTATATCAATAGCATCAATATCGAATGGACTCCATCGGGTTCTGCGGTAGAACCAGAGAATCCTACTATCTACTTTAGTGATGGTGACAAAACTCTGGTGAAAGGCGAGGTCTATACTCAGACGGTGACGACCACCAGTAACGGAGAAGTTACCTACACCAGTAAAAACACCCAGGTGGCCACTGTTGATGCAACAACGGGTGAGGTAACAGCCGTTGCCGTCGGAACGGCAATTATCGAGGCCAATGTGGCTGCCACCAGTAGTTACAACGCTGCAACAGCCTCCTATACGGTGACTGTAGTGGAACCGACTTATTATGAGTTGATAACCAATGCCAGCAAGTTGAAGGCGGGTGACCAGATACTGATTGCTTATGTGGACGGAGAATCAGCCAATGCTATGAGTGCTACACAGGCTACTAACAACCGCCCTGCAGTGACAATAATATTGAATGCAGACGAGACTTTGACGCCTATCAGTGAAGCGCAGATAATTACGATTGAATTTGATAATGATAGTATCCTTTTCAATGTGGGTAACTCACGCTATCTGTATGCTGCCAGTGCGACTTCAAATTGGCTAAGAACTACGACGACTGCCAACTCCAACGCCAAGGCATTTATTTCGATAGCGGATAGTGTGGCAACCATTGTTTTCCAAGGTGAAAACACCAATAGTACTATTCGTTATAATCCCAATAATGGTTCACCTATATTCTCTTGTTATGCATCAACTTCCACAATAGGCTCGCTTCCACGAATCTATCGACTGATTTCCGAAGAGCCTGAACCTTTGGCAGGTGATGTGGATGGCGACGGAATGGTGGGTACTGGTGATGTAGAGACATTGGTTAATATGTTGCTGGGTAGGACACCAGAAAACAGCGCCGCAGATGTAGATGGTGTTGACGGTGTGACGATTGCCGATATTACGAAACTCGTAAATATTATACTGAATCATATTGAGTAAGTAACGATGCTACAACCCATACTATCCCAACAAGACGCTGAACGGCTTAGGCAGTTGGTGACCACAGCCAATAATGTGGTCATCCTCTGCCATCAGAATCCCGATGGGGATGCGATAGGCAGTAGTGCTGCTGCAACTTTGCTCTTGCGTCGTATGGGTAAGACTGTAACGGCTATTGCTCCGAATAAATTTCCTGATTTTTTGAAGTGGATACCGACGGCTAACGAGGTGTTGTTGGGCGACCGCCAACATAAAAAAGTAGATGCGGCATTGGCCGATGCTAATTTGGTTCTGCTCCTGGACTTCAACTCGTTGAAGCGTATGGGGGATTTGTTAGCGGAGAAGGTGGAGGCTTGTAAGGCTCCCCGCGTGATGATAGACCATCATATCGACCCCGATACTTCTTGTGAGGTGTGCATTTCGCATACCGAGATGAGCAGTACCTGCGAATTGTTGTTGCGCGTCATGCTTGAGATGGGCTGGACAGAGGACATGACTGCAGAAGAGGCTACGGCACTCTATGCAGGTATTATGACCGATACGGGCAACTTTGCCTATGCCTCGAGCCGTCCCGAGTTGTTCGAGGCAGTCAGTATCTTACTCCGTCAGGGCATTGACAAGGATGGTATCTACCGTAAGATATTCTTTACTTATAGTGAGGCGCGCTATCGCTTGATGGGTTATCTGCTTTATGTCAAGATGGAGGTGATGAAGGAGTTGCATACTTCCCTGATGACCATGACCAACGAGGAGCGCAAGCGTTTCCAAGTGAAGAATGGTGCAACGGAAGGCTTTGTGAACCTACCATTGCAGATGGAGGGCATGAAACTGAGCATCTTCTTGCGTGAGGATACCGAACAGAAAGGACTGATTCGGGTATCGACCCGTAGTGTCGATGACTTCCCCTGTCACGAACTTTGTGCGGAATTCTTTAATGGAGGAGGCCATAAGAATGCCGCAGGCGGAAGTCTTCGTATGACGATGGAGGAGGCCATAGAGGTAGTTCACAAGGCTGTGGCAAAGTATGAAACAAAGTTAAAGGATGTAGAATGCTTGGTCACCTCGTCATAAATCTATAATTTTGCAGTCGCAATGCGAAAACTATTCATCATATTATGGGGCACAATGCTGTTCGGGACACTTCTTGTGGGGTGTAAGGACGAGGAATCTTATGCAGACAAGAAGGAGAAAGAGCGTAAGGCTATTTCGGCATTCATCTCGCGCAGTCCGTTGATACTGACGACTTCGGAAGGACAGGTACTGCTCAATACATCTAAGATTAAGCCAATCTCCCAGACGGTATTCGAGGCAAAGGACTGTACGACGGATGTTGATGCCAACGAGTATGTGCTCTTTGCCAATACGGGTATCTATATGCAGATTGTGCGTAAAGGTACTGGAGAGAAACTGAAGCACGGAGAGACAAAGCGTGTTCTTTGCCGTTATTGGGAATGGAATATTCTGGGCGACAGTCTGCAGACTTCTGATAAAGTAACATATTATCTGCCGAGTCCTGAGATACTGGATGTGAGCAACAACTCAGGAACCATCACGGCCAGTTTCAATGTAACTGGCGAGACGGATGGTGCCATGTATATGGCTTATGGTAGTACGACCGTGCCTGCGGGATGGATAGTGCCATTGAGTTATGTCAATCTCGGCCGTCAGAACGAGGATGGTGTGGCACTGGTGCGCTTGATTGTACCGCATAGTCAGGGTACGGCAGACGCTACAAGTAATGTCTATCCCTGTTTCTACGAGATATCCTACGAGGCGATGCGGGATTAGACCATCAGGTCTGAGATAATGTCGTCGCTGACGAACAAACTACGACGGGTGAGACAAAGGTTTTCTCCCGTCTTTTTTATGCTTCCACGCTGGATATGCGCCTTGGCCATGCGCTCGCAGTATTCTTTTCGTGCTGTACCGAAGTCGCGTTCCAGATTTGTCAGCGAAAGTCCTTCAATGGTACGCAGCGAGAGCATTACCCGTTCGTTGTATCGCATGTTCTCGTCGAGGTGTTCGGTGGTGGAGGGAGATTCGCCTTTTTCAATACTTTGTATGTATGCCTTGAGGTCTTCGCAGTTGTAACTGCGTAGTTGCTTGCCGTCGTAACTATGCGCGCCTGCTCCCAGTCCGATATAGGGTTGCCCTGTCCAGTAAGAGGAATTATGGCGGGCACGGAATCCAAGGCGTGCGAAGTTTGAGATTTCGTAGTGCTCCATATCTGCTTTGGCAGTAAGGTCCATAAGGCTTTCGTAACAGGCCAGACTCAATTCCTCGTCGGCTTCCTTGACCTTACCTTCTTGGCGCAAGACAAAGAGTGGGGTACCCTCTTCGTATTGCAGGGCATAGGCGCTCAGGTGTGAAATGTCCCAACTCAGTAGTGTTTCAACATCGTTGCGGAATAGTTCAAGGGTTTGGTTGGGCAGACCGTAAATAAGGTCGAGGCTGAGGTTGGAGTATCCTGCTCCTTGCAGGAGTTCTACTGCTTTCTGGGCTTGTTGGGCTGTGTGACGGCGATGGAGTAGCCTCAGAATATCATCGTTTAGCGACTGTACCCCCATGCTGATACGATTGACGGGTGTCTCCTTTAGGGCTATAATCCATTCGGGTGTCACATCGTCGGGGTTGGCTTCGATAGTTATCTCCGCCTTGCTGTCAATCTGGTAATGTTCTGTTAGCGCATGGAACAACCGATGCAAAGCCTCCGAGGTGAGTTGACTGGGGGTTCCGCCGCCGATATATATGGTGGAGATGGGCTCGGCATAAGGGCGCAACTCCATTTCTCCAGCGATGGCGTCCACATACGGCATTTGCCACGCCTGGGGCAGGGTGGTAGAATAAAAGTCACAGTAGAGACATCTGCTGCGACAGAAAGGGATGTGGATATAGAGCCCGGTCACGGGAGATTAAAATATTTCCTTTACGAGCCACTCTCCCTCGTCGTTCTTTATCATGGGGATACGTGTGGTTTCGGTTTTGCCTGTGGCATAAGTGATGTCGAGCGTGATTTCGGCAGTCCCCGTTCCCTTGTCGATTTTTTCGTCTGTCACCTCAAAACTGGCGATGGTCTGTTCCTCGCTTGGTGCATATTCGTCGAGCAAGGAAAGTATGGCTTCCTTCTCGCCGTCGGGCAAAGCTGTATATTCGAGGGCTTTCTGATAATCGTTAGCCTGTATGGCGGTGGCGTATTGGACAACTACATCCTTAGGACTTTTCTCTCGGTTGCATGCGGTGAACAGGCAGGTAGCAATGGCTACAAAGAGGATTGGTTTCATGTTGTTGTTAGATTTATATGTGTTTCAGGTCAAAGGTACGAATAAGTAAGTACAATCGCAAATTTATTTATCGATTGTCGTGCGAGAGCGACTAAAACCATAGGTTAAAGTTATGACTTTCCTTTGCAAAAACAAAAGAATGTTGTAGTTTTGTAATATGATAGAAGGGTTAATCACTTCCATACCGATGAATGTGGCCGCCTTTTGGTCACTATTCTTGTTGATGAACTACATAGAGCAGCGCAGCGCAATTACGCTCCGCTTGCTTCATTTCATGCTGACGGCAATGGTGCTATATGCATGTCATTACGCTTATTTTAGTACAAATGAAGCGATTAACCCTATGGTGGATATGCTTTACCGTTATTGCAATTTGGCAGTATATCCTCTCTATTATGTTTATATTCGGACACTGACTTTTGGCAAGGACAGATGGTGGAAGACCCTCATTCTGCTAACACCTGCAATTTTACTCTCGTTGCTCTCGTTGAGGTGGGAAGGTGCGCTTGTTGTTATAAAAATCGTATTTGCCTTGCAAGTCGTATGGGTGTTGTGGATGGGTTACCGCAGACTGAAAGTCTATGTGCGGCTGATAGAGGCAAACTATGCAGATACGGAGCAGCGCTCCATGAAAAACATCCGTTCTCTATTGTACATTCTTGCGACCATCTCGTTGATATCTTTTGCCGCAAACCTTATTGGACGGGAGAGTTTCAGGGATTCCATCGCATTACTGGCTATACCCTCCGTGTTGTTCTCCATGCTAATTTTTATGTTGGGATATATCGGTAACAAGGAAGTGGTTTCGGTACTTGAGATGCGGCGCGATATGGAAGAGGATGAACAAGAGCTGGCCGAGTTGAGTGTGGCGAGGTTTGAGTCGCTGAAAGAAAAGATATTGACGATGGTGGACGAGGAGAAACTGTATTTGCAGCCGAACCTCAAAATCAACGACCTTGCGCGTCGGATAGGCACGAATCGCAACTATATCTACAATGCCATAAATGTCGGCATGGGCATGTCGTTCTCCGATTTCATCAACCATCGCCGTATCGACCATGCCATCGGATTGTTGCAGGGTAACAAGGAAAAGGGAATCCCCGATGTGTATGAGGAATGCGGATTCACCTCTCTGTCGGCTTTTTATCGCAACTTCAAGTCGTACAAGGGTTGCTCACCTGCCGACTATTTCGATAAGGATTAGAAGGGGAGTATCTTATTTGTCAAATGCTCTAAGAAGGCTTGTCCGAATACCAACCCTCCCATGACATGGTCTTCGTCCATCAGCGTGTATTCCACATCAGCGCCCACCGAAACAAGGTATTCGTATAGTTGATCGCTGCATTGGCGTGGTACATAGGTGTCATCCTTTGAGGAATACAGATGAACCTTTGCCTTGGGTATCCAATCGTTGGGAATGGCTTTCGTTGCCGCCACATCCATCAGGTGTTGTTGCTCGGGATTTTCTGTAGAAAAGAACGGAAGCTCAAGATATCCGTCCAAGTCGTACCCTAGTTCTTTTGTCAGTTCCTGAATGGGAATGAATCCCTGACACCATTCGTCGTAGTGCTCCAACAATTTGCCCTTGAATATCTTCGTGAAGTCGAGCCCTAACTGGTCGTAATAGTCCATTGAATAAATGATATTGGGCAGTATGGCGTACTGCGACGAACCTGTCGCTAGAAAAGCCTCGATAGCGGTTAAGGGATTGTAGGCCCCACCGCCAGTAAAAACTTCAGTTACCTTAACGCCCAGTTCGGGGTGTAGTTGATAATGTCGTGCCAGTGACCAGGAAATGGCACCGCCTAGCGAATAGCCGAAAAGGATGGACTGATTGGGAAGGGCCTTGCCATAGGTGTTGCGAATAAGTTCCGCAGCGGCCTTTCTCAAATCAGCCGATACGACGGCGGCATTCTCGTGCTGCATGTAGGAAATGGGCAAATCCTCGGAAACGCCACAACCTATAAGGTCGGGGATGACACAGATATAACCGAGGAACGCAGGGATGATTTCCGCCGTGCGGACAGACTTCGAGGCGCAGTCTATCTTGCTCTTATTGATGGGCGAAACCTCAAGCATACCCTTGGGATTGCCTCGCTTGGGATAATAGACCACACCCGAGGCAACGATGGGTTGGCCGTCGGGACTTGTTGTGTTGTAAGTAATGGTATAGGCTACGAGGTCGGTTGTCAGCAAACGGAGCGGTTCTACGCGATGTTCGATGTCGGCCTGCATTTCGGGTGTCACACCGTAGTCCTCGAATAGATAGTCGAGGGTCTCTTGTAGGGTAATGACTTCCTTCGCCTTGATTTCCTCTAATACATTGTACTCGATGGGCGATAGCCATTCTTCCTCACTGCAGGCACACCACAAAAGAGGGACTGCCAGCATCAGTAGATACTGGCAGCCCTTCAAAATAAAAGACAAAGCCAACCTCATAGTAGAGATTAGAAGCGGTAGTTCAGACCGAACAGAATGTTGTAGGTATCAACATCAAGACCGAAGCGAGTAATCTTCACATCGGTGCCCTTCTCCTTACCGTGGATAAAACCGAGTGAACCAACCTTGGCAACCAAGTCAACATTCTTTGCCAATTGTACAGAGATACCCGGACGGATGTTTACCTCGATTACATTCAGTTTGGGGTCGTTCAGGATAAGCATATTTCCGTCACCCTTGACATAGATGTAACCGATGCCACCCTCAACAAACATGCCAAATTTGCCTGCTTGGAGGAAATTGTATCGTACATAGGGCGCAACGCGCATGCTGTTCAACTTCATGTTGTTGTCGCTTGCGATGTCGGCCGCCGTACTGATAACGGCATTGGCAATAGACTTGAAGTCGTTGAAGTCGATGCCGCCGAAGGCTGCATAACCGTGAGAATAGCCTACTTGCAAACCAACGGAAACCTTCTTGCTCAACTTATAGCCCAGTTCGGGGTTAATTTTGAAAGAGGCACCGCTACTCTTTGCACCACCATTGGGCTTCATCGAACTCCAAGTGAAGCCAAGGGTTCCACCCATGTAGAACTTACCGTCTTGTTCAGCACTTGTCGTACTTACTTTTGTAGCGGTCGTTTTCTTTGCAGTGCTCTTGGTCTGAGCATTCATTACACTCACTCCAGCCAGCAGAATGGCTGCCAAAAGAATCTTCTTTACCATAATAGAATCTTTTATAAAGGTTAATAAATAATAGTCATTTCTTAACAAATACAAAAATACGAACGATTCGCCATACTCCATTTGCATATTCGCAAAACGCATTTGCATATTTGCAGAAACGCCTCTTTGGCTCTTGTCCCATTGCTATATTGCTCGATATCGTATGGCGATATCGGAACAATTTTGTATCTTTGCCCCCAAATATATATAATAATAAGGTATGAAGTACAGAATCTTCGTGCTCCTCGTGGTCCTTTTAGGATTTGGAGCAACTGCGAAAGCGACAAACTTTATCAGTGACCTCATGGTGGCTGTACATGAAAGCGATTCAGCGAAGGCTAAAAAATTGCTCACAGACAAAGGCTACACCGTAATCCATCAGGACTTGAACAAAGGTGGTAGCGGACATTACATCTATCTGGGCTACAAGACTTCGACGAATGTGGCAGATGCCATCACGGGCTTACTTGTTGTGAGCGGCTCGTCGTATGCTGGTACGGAGAATCAGACGGTTACGGTGAATGGTGCGACTTTCCAGCCCATTAATTACTCAAATAAGGCCGACGGTACGGCTTACGACAGTAAGGGCGGAAACTTGAACCGTGGGCGTGGAGCCAATGCATCCGACCTCTATCTCTACTACACGAAGCAAAACAATACAACACATACTTCGACTTCGACATGGAAACCTATCACGGGTTTGGCTGGCGTGGCGAGCACAACATTGCGCGGCAAAAGTAGCTATAGTACCTATGTAAGGAAGTATAATGGCAGTTCTGATTATTCGCAATTAGAAAATGCCGATATGAACGCGGGAAACGCATCGAGTTCGGCCAGCTATTACATCTATCTGAATGTCACGGGCACGCATGTTTGCTCACTTGCCTATCAGTTGGTTTCTACGGCACAACACAAGTATTACTGTACCGTTTGCGGATATACGCGTTCAACGGCGACCTGCACTTTTACAGGTAATTATATTAGTGCCAACAGTACACAATGTTATCGCCAGTGCTCGGTGTGTGGTCTTAAGACATACACCAACCACAGCTGGTCGGGCGTTTACACCGCTTACAGTGCTACCCAGTGTTATACGCCCTGTGTTAACTGCAATTACCAGAATAAAGTAGATCATATGTGGTCGGGTTGGCAACAAGCAGGCTCTTCCCATCATAGACATGGGTGTTCGCGTTGTAATTATGAAGCGACTCAAACACATGTTTGGACCTATACCGAATCTACTGCGAGCTATCATCTCGCCCAATGTAGTGTTTGCTCATATTGGCAACAGGTCAATCATGTCTTGGTGACGGATGCCGCAGCAACGGAGCCAACTTGTACCACTGCAGGCCACACAGAGGCATATCATTGCTCGAAATGTACCTATAGCGTGACGGGAACAAGCATTCCAGCCCTTGGACATCAGTTTGACGAATATGGCGTGTGCACGCGTATGGCAGGCGAAAAACACTACAGCCATGCAAAGGGAGATGTGACTTGTGACGGTCATCTTTCCGTTGAAGATGTTGTCACATTGGTGCATGTGGTAATGAATAAGCTGTGGGCAAATGCCGACTATAACGATGACGGTAAACTTGACCTCTCGGATATCACGGCCTTGGTGAACGACCTGTTAGGAAGATAAACTGAGGTGACAAGATACGGAATCCCCCTACAGTCAGCAAAGACTGCAGGGGGATTCTTCTATGTATAATAGAAAGAACGCGCGCATGCGTGTGCGAGGGCTGTTCCATCTCCTTGTTGGCCTGGCGCGAGACGGGCTTCCGTCTGGCGCCAGACCAACCCTCGACTGGCGCCAGGCTAACCCTCGTCTGGCGCCAGACTATGTCTGCACATGGCGGAATAGTATTTCTATTGATGACGGAATACTATTCCTCATCGCCAAAGAATACTATCCTTTCAAAAACGAAAAACTGCATAAAACTGGACGAAATGTGCAGTTGTCCCGTATTTTCACCTCGTACCTCGTATTTTTTTTGTATCTGTGTCCCTAAATCATATAGGGATGTCTCCCTCTAAAACTCTAAAAAAAGATGAATAAAACTTTCTTTTCTTGTATTTGTCTGTTAGCCTCGACCTTGTACGCCGTGGGACAGGTGCACTTTACTTTGCACCCCGATGTGTATGGCGCGAATATTTCCGAGTCGCAGTATGGCATCTTCTTTGAGGAAATCAATCATGCTGCCGATGGTGGTCTTTGGAGCGAGATGGTAAGCAACCGCTCGTTTGAGGATAGCCAAAATAAGATTGAAAACTGGAGCAGCAGAAATGCAACGAAGATATCTTTGTCCAGCAAGCGGTTGATGAACGCTGCTCAGCAGCAGTATCTGCATGTCGCTTCGCCATCGGGCGGAGCCAATATCGTGAACGACGGCTACTGGGGAATGCGACTGGACGGACAGTCGGCATATACGCTGACCTTTTTTGCCCGTGCCGATGCCGCGTTCAGCACCACGCTGACAGCAAGGCTTATCGACTACAATACGAGTGAAGTGCTCCTCTCGGCATCGAAGGATGTCAAATTTGGCAAGACTTGGATGAAGTACACACTGACCATTCCCGACGGCGCGCATATCACGGGCAAGGCTCGTTTGCAATTGCAGACGACATCGAAAAAGGCCTTCGACTTGGATGTGGTAAGCCTAATGCCTGCCGAAACATACAAGGGACACGGCTGTCGCAAGGATTTGGCACAAATGCTGGAAGACCTGAAACCGCGTTTCATGCGCTTCCCAGGTGGATGCTATGTGGAGGGCGAGTATGCCAATGGTGAGCGTAACCGCTTTGAGTGGAAGAAAACTATCGGAAAAATCGAGGAGCGGCCAGGTCATTGGAATATCAACTGGCACTATAGAAGTTCGGATGCCTTTGGATTCCACGAGATGTTGCAACTGAGTGAAGACCTCGGTGCCGTTCCCCTCTTCGTGGTGAATGTGGGCTTGGGACACAAATGGTATCAGGACATTGACGACCTTGACGAGTTCATTCAGGAGGCGCTCGATGCCATCGAATATGCCAACGGGGCAACAACGACCACTTGGGGAGCCAAGCGCGCTGCTAACGGGCACCCTGAATCTTTCGGTCTGAAGTACATCGAAATCGGAGATGAGAACTATAACTACCACGCCCATAACAACAACGACCAGAGTTATCAGTATGCCGAACGCTATTGGAAGTTCTACCAAGCCATTAAGGCTGCCTACCCCGACATCGTCTGCATCGGCAATGTGCAGTCGTGGGGCACGGACAACCCTTCGTGGCGCAACGATTATCCCGTGGATTTGCTCGACGAGCACTATTACCGTTCGCCTTCGTGGTTCGTGCAGAACTATGAGAAGTACGACACATACGACCGTTCAGGTCCCAAGATATACCCGGGCGAGTATGCCGTGACGCAGAACTTCGGCACGACGGGTAACTTGGCCGCAGCATTGGGTGAGGCCGTCTATATGCAAGGTATGGAGCGCAATAGCGATATCGTGACGATGGCTTCATATGCCCCCATTTTCGTCAACGAGAACGATCAGAAGTGGAAGCCCGACATGATACGCTTCGATGCCACACATAGTTATGGCACACCATCGTATTATGTACAGAAACTCATGTCGCAGAAGTTGGGCACGAGAAACATTACTTGGACGGAGGAGGGCAACGCCATGCAGTCCGAAGAAGGCAAGTCTGCACAGCGCCGTGTTTATGCCTCTGCCAGCAGAGAAGGTAATAAACTGTATGTTAAACTGGTGAATCCCAATTCCGAGAACTTTGCAACGATGCTTACTACACAAGGCTATACGGCTTCGGGTATTGTGCTTACTCAAATGACTGCCGAGAGCGATGCTGCTGAGAATACGGCAGAGAATATGTATCGCGTAGTTCCTGTAGAGAAGGCATTGTCGGCTTGTGGCACCAACATACAACTCGACATTCCTGCCTACTCTTTCAATGTGTTGGAGATGAACCTCACACCAGGAGAAAGTTCAAACGATAAATAGGCGAAGATACTCTATCTCGGCGTAAAAACGAATACCTTTCGTTTGTTCTGCCCTTGTTTTTTCGTATCTTTGCACCGCAAAAAGCGAGAATACATATCTATATATTAATATAATAGAAATATGAAGTTAAATATAGTTGTACTTGCCAAACAAGTACCTGACACACGCAATGTAGGCCCCGATGCCATGACTCCAGAAGGCACGGTGAACCGCAGTGCGTTGCCTGCTATTTTCAATCCCGAGGATTTGAATGCCCTTGAGCAGGCTCTTAGATTGAAAGACCAAAACCCCGGCACAACGGTAAACATCCTGACGATGGGACCTGGCCGTGCAGCGGAAGTGATTCGTGAAGCTATGTACCGCGGTGCCGATGGCGGCTATCTGCTCACCGACCGCGCTTTTGCTGGTGCCGATACCCTCGCCACAAGTTATGCTTTGGCCACAGCCATCAAGCATGTGTGCCCCAATGTGGACCTCATCATCGGCGGTCGTCAGGCCATCGACGGCGACACCGCACAGGTAGGTCCTCAGGTGGCAGAGAAGTTGGGACTGAACCAAATCACTTATACGGAGGAAATCCTCAGCGTCAAGGACGGACGGATTACCGCCACTCGCCATATTGACGGCGGTGTGGAGACGGTGGAAAGCCCACTGCCTTGCGTGCTGACGGTGAACGGAAGTGCTGCTCCCTGTCGCCCAAGGAATGTGAAACTGGTGATGAAGTACAAGCGTGCTCTCGCTCCGTTGGAGTTGCCGCAGGACACTACCTACGAGCAGTTGCCCTACGCCGACCAGTATGGTAAGAAGAAGTACCTCAAGATTCAGCAACTGACAACGGCCGACATCAATGCCGACCTGAATCAGTGTGGTCTCGCAGGTTCGCCCACGAAAGTGAAGGCCGTGGAGAATATCGTCTTCAAGGCAAAGGAGAGTAAAGTGCTGACGGGTTCCGACAGTGATATCAACGGACTGGTGCAAGAACTCCTCGCAAGTCATACTATTGGATAACGCCCTATGAACAATATATTCGTTTATTGCGAACTTGAAGGCACGAAAGTTGCCGAAGTAAGTCAGGAACTGCTCACCAAAGGCCGCAAGTTGGCCAATACGCTGGGTGTGCAGTTGGAGGCCGTGGCCGCAGGCAGTGGCATCACGGGAAAGGTGGAGAGCCAGATTCTCCCCTACGGCGTAGATAAGTTGCACATCTTCGATGCCGAGGGTCTTTCGCCCTACACCTCGAAGCCTCATACCGCAGTGTTGGTGAATCTGTTCAAGCAGGAGAAACCGCAAATCTGTCTCATGGGTGCCGATGTGGTAGGTCGCGATTTGGGACCTCGCGTCAGCAGTGCCTTGCACAGCGGCTTGACTGCTGACTGCACGGCATTGGAGATTGGTCCACATGAGGACAAGAAGTTGGGTAAGACCTACGAGAATCTGCTCTATCAGATTCGTCCCGCCTTCGGTGGAAACATCGTGGCAACCATCGTCAACCCCGAGAATCGTCCGCAGATGGCAACGGTGCGTAGCGGTGTGATGAAGGCTGAGGTGCTCGACCCCAATTACAAGGGTGAGGTCATCATCGAGGACGTAGCCAAGTTTGTTCCTGAGACGGAATACGTTACCAAGGTGCTCGACCGCCATGTGCAGGCCTCGAAGAACAACCTCAAGGGTGCTTCTATCATTGTGGCTGGTGGCTACGGCGTGGGCTCGAAGGAAGGTTTCGACCAACTCTATGAACTCGCCAAGGTGCTGCATGCCGAGGTGGGTGCCTCGCGTGCTGCCGTGGATGCTGGCTTTGCCGACCACGACTTGCAGATTGGTCAGACGGGTGTCACCGTCCGTCCGAAGGTATATATCGCTTGTGGCATCAGTGGTGCCATTCAGCATGTGGCAGGTATGAAGGAGTCGGGCATCATCATCTCCATCAATAGCGACGAGAATGCCCCCATCAATACCATCGCTGACTATGTCATCAATGGTACGGTGGAAGAGGTTGTGCCGAAACTTATCAAGTATTACAAGCAAAACTCGAAATAATGGCAAACTATTATTCAGATATAAAGGAGATTAAGTTCGAACTGGAACAAAGCGAGTTGATGCCTCGCATTGTCGAACTGAAAGAGTGCAACTTTGCAGACAAAGACCAGTACGACGAAGCACCGCAGGACTTTGCCGATGCGATGGACTCGTATGACAAGGTGCTCGAAGTCGTTGGCGACATAACGGCCAATGTCGTGGCACCCAATGCTGAGGCTGTGGATGCAGAGGGGCCTCATTGCGAGGGCGGTCGTGTGCGCTATGCCGAGAAGACCTACGAGAATCTCAATGCTATGCGAAAGGCTGGCTTGAACGGTATGACTATGCCGCGCCGCTACAACGGCTTGAATCTGCCCGTTACGGTCTATACCGCTGCCAACGAAATCGTTTCGACTGGCGATGCTGGCTTCGAGAACATCTGGTCATTGCAAGACTGCATTGAAACGCTGTATTGCTTCGGTAACGAGGAGCAGCGCAAGAAGTACATCCCTCGCGTATGTGCTGGCGAAACCATGTCAATGGACCTCACCGAGCCCGATGCAGGAAGTGACTTGCAGAGCGTCATGCTCAAGGCTACTTACGACGAGGAGAACGATTGTTGGCGACTGAATGGCTCAAAGCGTTTTATCACCAACGGAGACTCTGATATCCACCTTGTATTGGCTCGTTCTGAGGCTGGCACACGCGATGGTCGTGGCCTGTCTATGTTTATCTATGACAAGCGCGACGGCGGTGTGGATGTCCGCCGCATCGAGAATAAACTCGGTATTCACGGCAGTCCTACCTGTGAACTTGTGTACAAGAATGCCAAGTGTGAACTTTGTGGCGACCGCAAGTTGGGTTTGATTAAGTATGTCATGTCGCTGATGAACGGCGCCCGTCTCGGTATCGCTGCTCAGTCAGTAGGCCTTAGTCAAGCCGCCTACAACGAGGCCATTGCCTATGCTCGCGACCGCAAGCAGTTCGGCAAGGCCATTATCGAGTTCCCAGCTGTGGCAGAGATGATTTCGAACATCAAGGCTCGCCTCGATGCTGGTCGTGCCTTGCTCTATCAGACCGCCCGCTATGTGGATATCTACAAGGCGCTGGAGGACATCAGTCGTGAGCGCAAACTGGAACCCGCGGAGCGTGCCGAATTGAAGCAGTACAGTCGTTTGGCCGATGCCTTCACACCATTGGCCAAGGGTATGAACTCCGAATATGCCAACCAGAATGGTTACGACTGTATTCAGATACACGGTGGTAGCGGTTTCATGCTCGAATACGCTTGTCAGCGCATCTATCGCGACGCTCGTATCACGAGCATCTACGAGGGTACGACTCAGTTGCAGACGGTGGCTGCTATTCGCTATGTCACCAATGGCTTCTATGCACAAGTCATCGAAGATATGCTGGCACAGTCAGTTGCTCCCGAGTATGCAAGTATCCAGAAGCGTGTCAAGACGATGGCAGAGAAGTTCAACGCCTGCACCAATGCCGTGAAGGAGGCTGGGGACAACGACCTACACGACCTTTGCGCCCGTCATCTTTACGAGATGGCAGCCGATGTCATCATGTGCCTGTTGCTCCTGCAGAATGCCTCGAAGGCTCCCGAACTCTTTGGCAAGAGCCTGCAGGTATATGCCAATCTGGCCGAGGCCGAAGTTGAGAAGCATGCTTCGCTGGTCGGTAAGATGACCGTTGACCAACTCGACAATTACCGTCAAGCATAAATCATATTTCCGATAAGAAAAAGCGCAGGTTCTTGTGTAACCTGCGCTTTTTTTGTAATTTTGTAGTCGTAAATCAGGGGTGTCCTGTCTTTTGGCAGGGCTGAGAATAGACCCTAAGAATCTGAACCGGGTAATGCCGGCGTAGAGAGATGGACAACTTATTAAGCATAAAGAATATGAAAAGATTGTATTTTGCTGTGCTCTTGATGGGCATGGTCCAAGGCTCTTTTGGTGGAGAGCGGAGTGTGGAAAATGGAGAGGATAGTATTGCTTCTCTTCACGAAGAACTGAACGAGGTGGTGGTGAAGGCCGTCAAGGGACAGCCGAATGCGCCCTTTGCCGTGTCGAAGATAGACCGAAGGGAATTGGAGGACTTTGCTTGGTCGGGTCGCGAACTGCCATTGCTGTTTGCCCGTACACCGGGTGTGATGGCTTGGAGTGAGAATGGTGTGGGCACAGGAACCACCTATATGCGTATCCGTGGAGCAGGGGATAGCCGTATCAATGTGACGCTGGATGGTGTGCCCCTTAACTCGCCCGAGGACCAATGTGTGTTCTGGGCGAATACGAATTCGTATGCCTCGCTGCTGTCCAATGTGCAGATACAGCGCGGCGTGGGTACCTCAACGAATGGCGATGGTGCCTTTGGCGGTACGGTGGCTATGACGACAAAGTTCCCCAATACGCTGCCCGAACTGCAAATGACCGTTTCTGGCGGCTCGTACAATACTTGGAACTATGGTGGCAACTTCTCAACGGGTCTGTTGAAGAATCATCTCATCATTGATGGAGCCTATCACGGCACACATACTGACGGCTTTATCCACGGCACGAAGGGTAACAGCGGCAGTTACTACGGTGGGCTTACCTATATAAATACGAAGGGAACGCTGAAACTCAGTTACAAGAATATCGGTAACTATGAGCGCACGGGACAGGCTTGGAACGGCGTGACGGCAGGACACGACAACTATAGTCTGAATGCCTACGAAGGTTTCCGTACTTACGAGGATATGTACAAGGCTGGACTTGGCAAGTACAATAGTCTTTATGAAATGTTCGAAGGTGTTGCCGACTATACGGTGTATAAGGATGGGAACGGCAACTACAAAATCCATCGCTATCAAATGAAGGACGGTTCGCTGTGGCCTCGCACCACGGACAACTTCTGGCAGAATCACAACTTGTTGAACCTTTCATGGCGCATCAACGAACATTGGTCAACAACGGGAACACTGCACTACACCAATGGGTTTGGTTACTATGAGGAGTTTCGCTATCAGAACAACGGTATGAAGAAATTCGGACTGCCCGCAACGGCTTCCGATGGCTCTTCGACAAAAAATGTGGACTATGTGCGCAAGAAAGGTTTGACGCAGAATACCTACGGCGTGGTGTGGAATGTCAATTATAAGGATGACCATTGGGATGTCATCGGCGGTTTGTCGCTCCAGAACTTTGAGGCGAATCACTATGGTTACCTTACCTATACAAGCAACGACCAATTGCGTGCTGACCTCTTTACGGATAAGGGTCGTTACAAGTATTACGATAGCGACGCTACGAAGACCGACGACCAGATGTTCCTGAAAGGCATGTACCACATCACCAAGGCTTGGGATGTGTTTGCCGATGTGCAGTATCGTCATGTGAACTTCCTTACCAATGGTAACAACGATAAATTCATCAAACAGGAAGATGGCTCGTATGCTGCCCACCAACTGAATATCTCGAAGAACTACGATTTCCTGAATCCTAAAGCAGGTTTCTCGTTCCACAAGGGTGGCCACAACGCCTACCTTAGTTATGCTTTGAGCCATCGCGAACCAGAGCGTAACAACTTTACGGACAATGGTCATTATCCTGCTCCACGCCCCGAGACGCTGCACGATTTGGAACTGGGCTATAGTTATACGGCCAATCGTTGGTACGCCAGCGTGGCACTCTACACGATGCATTACCACGACCAGTTTGTGCAGACAGGCGAGGTGAGCGATATTGGTGAGAACCTGACAACGAATATTCGTCGCAGTTATCGTCAGGGCATTGAGGTGATGGCTGGTGTGGATGTGACGAAGTGGTTCCGTCTCGAGGCTAATGCTGCAATCAGCCACAATGCCATTTGTGACTTCGACGAGGTGGTGGCAACCTATGATGATGCGTGGAACGAACTTGACCCCACCGTCGTTCATTACGACAATTCTACGCTGGCTTTCTCGCCAACGGCCATTGTCAACGGCTTTGCCGACTTCCATATCAAGGGATTCGAGGCAACTTGGCACACCAATTTCGTATCGCGCCAATATCTTGACAATACCGCGAACAAAGACCGCTCACTGCCCAAATATACGCAGACTAATATCCACCTCGGCTATGACCTTAAGGTCGCTAAAAAGGGATTGAAGCACATTTTGTTCGGCGTGAATCTCAACAATATCTTCAATCGTCACTATGCCAACAGCGGTTGGGTATATAGTAGTATCGTCGGTGCAGCCTATCCCGAGTCGAGTCGCTACTACCAAATTGGTTACATCCCAATGGCTGGCTTCACGGCAATGGGAAATATTACGCTTAAGTTCTAAAAACCTCACCCTCTAAACCACTCTCCAAATGGCGAGAGGAGTAATTATATGAATCATGGACTTTCCCATTTTCAATTTTCCATTTTCAGTTAACATCTTAGATGTTGTAACTACAGTCCTTGGCTTGGCGTATATCCTTTTGGAGTATCGCGCCAGTGTGTGGATGTGGGCGGTAGGTTTCGCGATGCAAACCTTAGGCATTGTACTCTATTACCAGAAAGGACTCTATGCCGATTGTGGTATGGAGTTCTACTATCTGGCTATGACGATGTATGGATGGTGGAACTGGCAGAAAGTCCCCTCCCTTTCGGGGAGGGCTGGGGGAGAGGTTGTTCACTTCCCTTTGCGTCAAGCCTTGCTTTGTACTGGCGTTGCTCTTGCTCTGTGGGCCTTTATCTATTGGCTATTGGTTATCTACACCAACAGCAATGTACCTTTGGCCGACAGTTTCACTACAGCCCTTAGTATCGTAGGCATTTGGGCATTGGCGCGCAAATATCTGGAACAATGGTTTATTTGGATTGTCGTCGATGTGGTGACTTCGGCGCTTTACTTCTATAAGGACATACCTTTTAAGGCTTCGCTTTATGCCCTCTATGTTGTGATTGCTATACTTGGCTATCGCAGGTGGAAGCGAATGATGAGGAATGAAATGGCAGACAAGTAGCTTTCTTTTGTTTCTCCTTGTTATTGAGTGCGGGTTAGGGTAAAGGGCTGATTCTTTTCAAACTTGCCGTAAAGATACTTTCCGTCATTACTAATCTTCAGGGTGTCCTTTTCCTTGCCGTCATCACAAATGATGAGATTATCCTTAACAAAGTAATTTGTCTTTTCGGTAGGTGATATGGATGTGGCAAGTTTTATTGCTTTGCGTTTGGCCCAACTTACACCAGCTGCTTTCAAGATGTCATCGGAGACATTCATCTTTATTTTTGCTGTCATAATGTTTTCATCCTTGAAGGTGATGGTGATAGATACCTTCATACCTTTTTTCATAGCATTGGCCAGTTCCTTGGCCTCTTTCATCTCTTTGTCAATTTTGGCGATTTCCTCTGTGGTAAGTTTTCGTCCCTTCTTCTTCTCGGCTTCCTCGATGGCTTTTGCCTTGCTCTCGGCCATTTCCTTGTCTATGTCCTTTAGCATGTCATTGATTTCGTTGGACATAATGTTCTCGTTGTAATAGACGCGACCGACAAGGTTGGTCTGTGCGTTTACTCCTATGTAGGTGAGGGCAAGGGTGACAATAAAGAGAATCTTTTTCATATGTTAGTGTTATTATCGTTCTTTATAGATACCGATTTCACCACTGCCATAGCAGATGCGGTGTTCGGCATCGTAGATACAGCCGAACTGCCCAGGGGCAATGCCTTGTATAGGTTGGTCTGAATGAATGTGGTAGCCTTCATCATCGAGTGTGATGGTGCCTTGCATGAAATGATCGACATGCCGCACCTTGAAAGTGATGGGGATTCCCTCTGGGTGAGAAGAATCCCACGGATTGGCTGTAATGAAGTGCATATCGGCCAGACGGAAGTCGTGTCCATACTGGAGTTGCGTATCCCAACCATGAGCCACGAAGATGATGTTCTTCTTGATGTTCTTCTTGACGACGAACCAAGGGCCGCCGCCCAGTCCCAGACCTTTGCGCTGACCGATGGTGTGGAACCAGTAGCCTCGATGTGTGCCTACGACCTTTCCTGTTTCGATGTCTATCACGCGTCCTTCCTTTTCGCCCATAAACTTGCGTAGGAAGTCGTTGTAGTTAATCTTGCCCAAGAAGCAGATGCCTTGACTATCCTTCCTTCGTGCCGAAGGTAGTCCAGCCTTGAGGGCAATCTCGCGTACCTCCTCCTTCATCAGATGTCCGATAGGGAAGATGGTGTGACGAAGTTGGTCGTAGGAAAGTTGTGCGAGGAAGTCTGTTTGGTCCTTTACGGGGTCTTTGGCGGTGCCTAAGTAGAACCTCCCCCTACCCCCTCCCAAGGAGGGGGGAAAGGTGCTTGCATCCACTACAAAGTCAAATTCAGTTGGAAGGATTGAAGAGGCTGTGACTGACGCCCCCTCCTTGGGAGGGGGTAGGGGGAGGTAGCGTGTCGCATAATGCCCTGTGGCAACGAGGTCGTAGTCCTTGCCGATGCGTTCCTCGAAGGCTCCGAATTTGATGAAGCGGTTGCACATCACATCGGGATTGGGTGTCAGTCCTTGCTTCACGCGCTCGATGGCGTAGCCCACTACCTGTTCCCAGTATTCTTTCTGCAGGTCAGTGACTTCCAGTTTCAGCCCGTACTTGCGGGCTGTTGCTTGGGAGAGTTCGATATCCTCTTCAGCGGAGCACGACGAATCTTCGCCTTCCATACCAATCTTGATGTAATGCAAGTCGGGACGATAGCCTTGCTCGCAAAGTTGGTGAACGACTACGGCGGAATCTACGCCGCCGGAGATAAGAACCGCAATATTCTTCATGCCGATGCTATTTGGCCTCAAAGGTAGTGCAAACCGAGCGAAAACGCAAATTTCTTTGCAGTTTTCAGAGGTGCCGCCTACCTTCGAGTCTTGAAGAGGCTCAAAGGTACAAAATACTTTTCATACACACAAAAAAGAGACGCGTCCCAACGGGGCGCGCCTCTTTCTTATACATAGAAACTGGTTAAAGTTTCTGGAGAGTTACATAAATGCCACCCAATGTGAATGTAGCCGTTGAGCCTGTTGTCCAACCTGTAGTCTCAAGGGTGCCAGTTGCGTCTATCATGCTAATGTAGAGTTCTTGGGTGCTACTATTGTATGAATAGGAGCCAATCTTATAATCGCCTTCGACATACAATTCGCCAGCATCTCCAAATACCAATATTTCACCTACATCAGGACCCTGTTCTCCCATGTTGTGGTCAGTCATTCTCCAGCGTCCCTTGATGCCGCTGGAAGGAACGGTATAGTCGTCCTTCGTGAAGGTGACGCCGTATCTGTCAGTCCATGAGCTTCCAGTATACACCTTGATCTGTCCGTTGAGTACATTGCCGTTCTGTACATAGTTGCACTTCAGGCGAGCTACCTCCTGATTATTCTCGTCAAAGAAGGTATATCTCAAGCATTCGTCTTCCGAATCGTACTCTTCGTCGAAAGTATAGTTATCTCCATTCAGCAGAGCGGTATTGTTCTCTTCGTTGAGTTTGATGGGTGTGTTCAGGGGGATAATACTTGTATTCTCGCTGTAGGTTGCCTTCCAACCATCGATTTCGTCCCAGTCGGTCTCGTCGCCTCCTCCGCCGCCACCGCCGCCGTTATACTTCTGCAGAACGACGTTTTGTGCGCTTCCATGGTTGGTATAGCTCAAGGTCAGGTTGTCGCCCGAGAGCGAAGCGGTACCCGTCATCTCAATCATGTCTGGGAATTCGATGTGCATTTGTCCGTTGGCGGAGCTATAGGTGTATGTGCCGTCGGCATCGGGGAATGCGGTTCCGTTGCCTTTCATCGCGATACTTCCATCGCTCTTTATCGTGAATAGAGCGCCTACGGGAGTTCCGCTTTCCGTTGCGCTGGTCATCAGCCATGTTCCGTAAAGGTCGGACTTTGCGGGATAACTGCCACCACCAGAGGTGCCTTTCTTCATCTTGAAACTACTGCTTTCGCCATCCATAGTGTAATTCACCGTAGCAACGGAACCATTAATGGTGATAGTGCCTATTATTTCTCCTAATCCATCGATGTTGATTTCAAAGTATCCCGTCTCTGGGTCGTAGGCGAATTCTCCACTACCATCGCTTGTGGTCACGGTTCCATTCTCGTTGAAGGTGAGGACGGTACCTTCTCTGGGTCCCTCATTCGTACTGCTTGTGACTGTCCATGTGCCGATGAGCTGGGCAAGAGTAGGAGGTACGGGAATGGGGTCGTCGTCATCTCCACAAGAGGTAAACACGAATGCGCCCATAATCATTACGAATAGGGCGGCAAGCCATTTGAATGTTGTTTTCATAGTGATAGTTTTTAGGGTTAGTAATAAAGTTGCTTTTGACAAAGGTATGTATAATATCCTGATTACGAAACTTTTTTTAGCGGAATCGTTATTCACCCCCCCATTTAACATTTTTTAACCAAACGAAAACAAAGGCTATAGCTCCCACTCCTTAGTGCCATCGAAGGTCTCGATACGGATGGTAAACTGGTCGGCATCAACCAGTTCGAGGGGGAGTGAGGCATAGACATCGGTGGAATAGGCTGTGGGGTCGTCGTTCTGGCGATGATGTAGGCGCAGACAGGCGTGCCGTCCCTCGATGTTCTCCACGATGAAACCCCAGTATTGGCGACCGCCCTTTGTCTTGGGGCAGAGGTGCAGGTTGATGTATCGTCTCGTACGCCACAGGCTGACGACACCTATGGGGTCACTCGTAGCCCTACTGGTCGAGTCGCGTAGGACAGTTACGTTAGACAGCGAGCGAAGCTCCGCTTCGTCATTCGCGATAGTATAGCCTGCAAGGACGCGATATATGGTGCTTGGCTTGAGTCCTGTGAGTGGATTGGTGAGCGAGTATTCGGTATCGTCGTCGAGCACTATCTTGTACATCGTTCCGCTGGCATTGGTGATGCCGTCGGCCAACTCGGTCACGATGCTGGGATAGGGGGCTTCGTCTTCATCGTTGCAGGATGAAAACATAATTAAGAATGAAGAAATAAGAATTAAGAATGATAGGCTAAATAGCTTGTTCATGGTTCAGGACAGGATTAGCATACATGGTGAGCAGGCGTTCGCGCAGGAAGGCTTCGTCCTTGTTGGGCAGGTCGATGAGGGCTATGCGTCCCTTGATGTATTCCTTGAAAGCAAGCAACTCTTTGTGGGTATAATGTGTGGCATGAGTGGGTGTGCCCGAGAGCAGGTCGGCTGCCACATAGTTGCCTGGGAACAGACGATAGTTGGCGTGTATCTCGTTGTCGATGCGGCGAGCCAGTTCGGTAAAGAAGTCTGCCTTGTCGAGGTTGGCCAGTTCGTCTATCCATTCATTTACGGGACGACCTGTCTGGTAGTGGATGTGTCCTTTCTGTCCCAGGATACCTGTCTTCATGTTCGTGAGGTCGTCCTGTTTCGACTTCTTGTACTCGGGATTGTCGCGTTTCTGCTGAAACTCTTTCGCCTTCAGGTAGTCGCAGGGGTCGTACTCGTAGCTAATCGAGAGCGGGACGATATTTAGTTCCTTAACTTCGCCTCCCATTGCCAGCATTTTCAGGAGCGAGACTTGTGTCTGGTCGCTCGAGTCCTTGGCTCGTCCTTCACGTTGTGCAATCCAGATGTTCTCGTGCTTCTCCTGGATGACATGATGCATGTAGCGACTCATGAGCATACTGCTTTCGTAGAGTTCGTGGCGCGAGATGTTGCGTCGCACGATGAAAGCCTTGTTCAGTCGGACGAGCGTACGAATCCACGGATAGATAAGCAGGTTGTCGCCGATGGCTATCTCGCATGTCGTGGGGAAGCCTGCGTCGTGAAGCATCACATCCAGAATGGCCGAGTCGAGCACAATGTCGCGATGGTTCGAGATGAAGGTGTAACGTTCCTTTCCTGGTTCGATTCCCTTGTGTCGGAAGGAATGCTCCGTAGAGCAGTTCCGAAGGATGTGGTTCACCACAGGCTTCATGAAGCGTAGTTGGAAACCCAGCGTGGAATGTATGCCCACGGTGGCCAATTTCAGCATGCCGCGACTGATGCCCAGAGGCAGGATGGGTAATATGCTCTTGAGTATGTGCGAGAACTGCCTGTCGTGGAGTAGGCTTTCTATCGCAGGCCTTACCTCGTCGTCGTTAAAGGGGCGAATGGAATCGAACTCGTTATTCATAGGATTAGGGATTAGGAGAATCCAATATTATCTTCGATGATTTCTGTCAGTACATCCTTGATGTCGAGCCCAGCGGCACGCACCTGTTGGGGGATGAAACTCGTGGCCGTCATGCCTGGTGTTGTATTGATTTCGAGCAGATTTATTTTATCTCCCTCCGTGATGATGTAGTCGATACGGATGATGCCGTGACAGCCGAGGATGTCGTAAATCATCGAGGTCAGCTTCTGCACACGCTCCGTCAGTTCTGCCGAGATGCGGGCAGGCGTGATTTCGCTAACCTGTCCGTTGTACTTCGCGTCGTAGTCGAAGAACTCGTTCTGGCTGACCACCTCGGTGATGGGGAACACCGTGCTCTTCGTGCGTGTCTTGTAGCACCCACAGGTGATTTCCGTACCCTGCATGAAAGCCTCCACCATTACATCCTCGCCTTCTTTCAGGGCAATTTCGATGGCGGGTCGCAATTCTTCTGCCGTCTTCACCTTTGTGGTGCCGAACGAACTGCCACCGCGTGCGGGCTTCACGAAGCAAGGCAGTCCGATGCGCGAGATGATGTCCTCGTCCGTCACCTCCTTGTCGTGTCCGATTTTTACCGTTAGGCTGTCTGCCACACTCACACCTAATCCGCGCATGTAGTTGTTCAGCACAAACTTGTCGTAGGTCATTGCCTCCACGAGTACATTGCAGGTGGAGTAGGGCATACCGATAAGGTCGAAATAGCCTTGTAGCACGCCGTTCTCGCCTGGTGCTCCGTGTATGGTGATATAGGCATAGTCGGGGCGGATGCTCTTTCCACTAACCATGAACGAGAAATCGTTCTTATCCACCGTGCTCCTTGTGCCTTCAGGTAGTATTGCCTCCCATTTGTGGGCGTGAATCTCCACCTTATATACATTGTATCGCTCCTTGTCGAGGAACGACTCGATGCCCTCTGCACTTCTCATGCTGACATCGTGCTCTGCCGAGTCGCCACCGCAGACGATGGCTATTGTTTTCTTCTCCATTTATCTAATAATTGAGTTATGTCTTGTGGTAATTCGCTTGTAAAGTCCATATCCTTGCGCATGCGAGGATGACGGAAGCCAAGGGTGCGGGCATGCAACACCTGACGCGGACAAAGTTCGAAGCAGTTGCGGATGAAGGCGCGATACGAGGCGGTTCGCTCGCCGCGCAGGATTTCCTGACCGCCATAGCGCTCATCGTTGAACAGTGGATGCCCGATGCTTTTCATGTGCACGCGAATTTGGTGCGTGCGGCCTGTTTCCAGCCGACACTCGACAAGGGTGACATGTCCGAGGCGTTCCAGGACGCGATAGTGTGTGACGGCAGGTTTGCCCGTAGGATTGTCGTCGGGCAGGATGGCCATTTGCAAACGGTCTTTCGGGTTGCGGCCAATATTGCCGCGAATGGTGCCTTTGTCCTCGGCAAAAGGTCCCCACACGAGGGCATTGTAGAGCCGACGGGTGGAGTGTACGAAGAACTGGTTGCAAAGGTCGGTCTTCGCTTCGGGGGTCTTGGCGATGACAAGCAGTCCTGAGGTGTCCTTGTCGATGCGATGGACAAGACCGACGGTAGGATCGTTAGGGTCGAAGCGTGGGTCGTCTTTCAGATGCCAAGCCAGGGCATTGACCAATGTGCCACTGAAGTTGCCGCAACCTGGGTGTACGACCAACCCTGCGGGTTTGTTCACTACCAGCAGGTCTTCGTCTTCGTAAACTACATCGAGTGGTATGTCTTCGGGAATAATCTCCCATTCGCGCTTAGGGCGGTCGAGCATCAAAGTGACGATGTCGCCCGCCTTTACCTTGTAATTGCTTTTGACGGGCTTTCCGTTGACCTGTATGAAGCCTGCATCGGCGGCTTTTTGTATGCGGTTGCGACTGGTGTCGCCTAGGTGGTCCATGAGGAACTTATCGACACGCATCGGGCTCTGTCCTTTGTCGGCCTCTACGCGGCGGTGTTCAAATAAAGTTTCCTCCAGCTCTTCCGTGAGGGGGAGAGATTCATCTTCGAAGAGCAATTCGTCCTCAAAAGTTTCAGTTTTCTCCTTTATGGGGGGATTGAGAGGGGCTTTAGTCATAGTCGAAGATGTCGGTTTGACTATTGCTGTTTTCCTCGCCTTCGCCTAATTCATCGGGGTCAGATTCATCTTGGTTGCCGCCCACGAGTAGGGTAATGGCTGCATCTGCTGGCACGCGCTCGCCAGCCATAACCGTACGCCCCATACACTTCACGCCATAGACCCAGTCCTTATCGCCATCGACCTCCTCGATAGGGCCGAGACGGAAACCCAACTGTCGCAAACGGTCCTGTGCCTCGCGTAACGAACAATTGTCGGCAATGTCGGGCAGGGAAATGGTGGGCGACTGGTGGGAATTGATGGTCAGATAGATCTCACGGCCAGACTTTACCTTGCTGCCAGCCTTGGGAAGTTGGGTCATGATAGCACCTGAGGGCATCGAACGATTGTAAGTGGAATCCACCACGATGGGTTGCAGGTCGAGCATCTCCAGTGTATATTCCACATCACCGAGCAGTTTGCCCTCGACATTGGGAACCTCAATTTCTTCACCGTGGTGCGTGTAATTCCCTAACCATATCCACACACCGATGCACAATGCTATCATGACAAGTAGCATCAGCAGGAGATTGACCCAGATGATGGGGCTTAGCAGTTTTTCCTTCAGGCTCATGACTATCGGAATATATTGACGCTGTAAAATTACGAATTATTGCTGAATAAATAAAGGGGATGCAGAAAAAGATGCAAAAAGAAAGGTGCGCCAAATATTGACGCACCCTAATCTTTAAGCCCTTAGTCCACCAAATGGGAACCCGCAGGAATTACTTGCCGTGACGCTCGTCAGCAACGGTCAACTTCTTGCGACCCTTGGCGCGGCGAGCAGCCAATACTCGGCGACCGTTGGCGGTAGCCATTCTCTGGCGGAAACCATGTTTGTTGTTCCGTCTGCGGTTGTGGGGTTGGAATGTTCTTTTCATATCTTTGAGTCTTTTTATTGTTTTCGGCCTGCAAAATTAAGGACTTTTTTTGATATGTGCAAGTTTTTTACTAAATTTGCACCCGCAAATCAGTAATAATTTAATAGATAAAGAAATCTTATGATTAATTCACAAGACATCAAGAAAGGCACCTGCATCCGTATGGATGGCAAGTTGTATTTCTGTATCGACTTCCTGCACCGCAAGCCAGGAAAGGGTAACACGATTATGAATGTGACGCTGAAGGATGTAGTCAGCGGTAATGTGCTTGAGCGTCGTTTTAATATCGGTGAGAAATTGGAAGATGTACGCGTAGAGCGTCGTCCCTATCAGTATCTTTATAAGGAAGGTGATGATTTCATCTTCATGAACAACGAGACTTTCGAGCAGATTAACATTCCCGAGGATCAGATTACGGGTGTGAAGTTCATGAAGGAGGGTCAGAATGTGGAGGTTGTGGCTGATGCCAGCACCGAAACTGTTCTCTACGCAGAACTTCCTGCAAAGGTTCATCTTCAGGTGACTTGGACAGAGCCTGGCTTGAAGGGTGATACCGCTACAAATACCCTGAAGCCTGCAAAGGTGGAGACTGGCGCAGAGATTCGCGTGCCTCTGTTCATCAATGAAGGTGAGACGGTGGAGGTTGATACCCGCGATGGTTCTTACCTCGGCCGTGTAAAGGCATAAGCAGAAAGCATACCCTATATAAATTGGAAGCCTCCGCAATCGTCAGGTTGCGGAGGCTTCCAATTTTTCGCGCGTATGCGCGTACCATAAAATATATAACGCAAAAGGGGCAGTAGTGCGAATCTATCTTAAAAAAGAAGGGAAAGATTTGGCTGTATCATAGGTTTTCGCTAAATTGCAGACCGAAAGCCCGTTTATCGGGCTAAAAATATGTAAACCTAAATCTAAAAACTAATACTATGAAAGTTTATCAGACCCATGAGATTAAGAACATTGCCTTGCTTGGCAATGACGGTGCCGGAAAGACAACCCTTACGGAAAGCCTGCTTTACGAAGCAGGCATAATCAAGCGCAGAGGGCGTATTACACAAAAGAATACGGTGAGCGACTATTTCCCAGTAGAACAGGAGTATGGCTATAGCGTATTCAGTACGGTATTCCATGTAGAATGGAACGGCAAGAAACTGAACATCATCGACTGCCCGGGTAGTGATGACTTCGCTGGTGCTGCTATTACGGCCCTGAATGTTACCGATACGGCAATCCTTCTGCTCAAGGGCGCAAATGGTGTGGAAGTAGGTACACAGAACCACTTCCGTTATACCGAAAAACTGGGAAAGCCCGTCATCTTCCTTGTAAACCAACTGGACGATGAGAATTGTGACTATGACCAGATTTTGGAACAATTGACAGACATCTACGGCTCGAAGGTAGTGCCCGTGCAGTATCCCCTGCAGACAGGACCTAACTTCAATTCGCTCATCGATGTCCTCCTAATGAAGAAATATTCGTGGGGTCCCGAAGGCGGAGCACCGACTATCGAGGAAATCCCTGCCGACCAAATGGAGAAGGCCACGGAGATGCACAAGGCTTTGGTTGAGGCTGCTGCCGAGAACGACGAGGCCTTGATGGAGAAGTTCTTCGAGAGTGAGACGCTGACCGAGGACGAAATGCGCGAAGGTATCCGCAAGGGCTTGGCCATGCGCGGTATGTTCCCTGTATTCTGCGTATGTGCAGGAAAGGATATGGGCGTCCGCCGTCTGATGGAGTTTTTGGGTAATGTCGTGCCCTTCGTGGACGAAATGCCCGATGTACACAATACCCGTGGTGCTGTGGTTGCCCCCGACCCCAATGCTCCAACCAGTCTGTTCTTCTTCAAGACTTCGGTAGAACCGCATATCGGTGAGGTGCAGTACTTCAAGGTGATGAGCGGAAAGGTTCATGAGGGTGAGGACTATACCAATGCTGACCGCGGAAGCAAGGAGCGTATCGCCCAGTTGTTCTGCTGTGCAGGTGCAAACCGCATCAAGGTGGAAGAACTGGTGGCTGGCGATATTGGTTGTACCGTGAAACTGAAGGATGTGAAGACGGGCAATACCCTGAATGATAAGAACGCCGAAAACCGCTTCGACTTCATTAAATATCCTAACGCAAAGTATTCGCGTGCTATCCGTGCTGTGAACGAAGCAGATACCGAGAAGATGATGAATGCCCTGCAGCGTATGCGCGAGGAAGACCCAACATGGCAGATTGAGCAGAGCAAGGAACTGAAGCAGATTCTGGTACATGGTCAGGGTGAGTTCCACCTGCGTACTTTGAAGTGGCGCATGGAGAACAACGAAAAGATACAGATTGTGTTCGACGAGCCTAAGGTGCCTTATCGTGAGACTATCACGAAGGCTGCCCGTGCCGACTATCGCCACAAAAAGCAGTCGGGTGGTGCAGGTCAGTTCGGCGAGGTGCATCTGATTGTTGAGCCTTACTATGAGGGTATGCCTGCTCCCGATGTATATCGTTTCGGCGGTCAGGAGTATCGCATGAATGTGAAAGGCGAGGAAGTCGTTGATTTGGAATGGGGCGGCAAACTGGTATTTGTGAACTCCGTTGTGGGTGGCGCTATCGATGCCCGTTTCATGCCTGCCATCCTGAAGGGTGTCATGCAGCGTATGGAACAAGGTCCTCTGACGGGTTGCTATGCCCGCGATGTGCGCGTCATCGTCTATGACGGTAAGATGCACCCCGTAGATAGCAATGAACTTTCGTTTATGCTTGCTGGTCGTCAGGCTTTTGCCCAGGCTTTCCGCGAGGCAGGACCGAAGTTGCTCGAACCCATCTACGATGTCGAGGTGTTTGTGCCAAGTGACAAATTGGGTGATGTAATGAGCGACTTGCAGGGACGCCGCGCCATGATTATGGGTATGACAAGTGAGTCGGGCTATGAGAAACTGACGGCTCGTGCCCCGTTGAAGGAAATGAGTTCGTATAGTACGGCACTGAGTAGCCTGACGGGTGGTCGTGCCAGCTTCATCATGAGTTTCGCAAGTTACGAACTTGTTCCAGCCGATGTTCAGCAGAAACTTGTGAAGGAACACGAGGAAGAAGGCGACGAGTAGTATTGTATAATTTTGTACAAACACAAAATAAAATTGTTAATCTTGTTAAAAAGAAGGGTGCTTGTGGCGCTCTTCTTTTTTGTATTTTAACGATTCGAGGTATCTTTGTGGTATGAAACGCTCGGTATTGTGGACGATTTGTATTGCCATCGGAGTCAGCTTCGTGGTGCTGTTGCTTTTGCAAAGCCAATACACGAAGATGATGGTGAAGATGCGCAAAGAGCAATTCGATGAGAGTGTGAAGCGTAGCCTTGACCAAGCCTCTCATGATTTGGAACGCAACGAGACCTTTAATTATCTGGAGGGTGTCGTATCGAACTATGTGGAGGATTTGACTCAGGTGGACGAAAAGCATTCGCCCCATTCATCTACGGTATTGGGAAATCCTACATTGATGGGTGTACAGCGCTTCGATACTATTCAGATGCGGCCTCGTCTGTCGCTTGGCATGAATCAGCGCACCTCATTCGTGGTTTCCAATCAGCAGTTCCAGATGGCCGTGAGAAATGCCTATTTATATCAAAAGGGTATTCTTGACGAGGTTATCTATTCCATTCTCTATAATGCAGGCGAGAGCTCATTTGAGGAGCGAATCAATACCAAGTTCCTTGATGCCTGCCTGCGTATGGCGCTGGAACAGAATGGTGTGACACTGCCTTTCCATTTCACGATATCGACCAGCGACGGCAGAGAAGTGTATAGATGCTCCGACTACGACAAGAAGGGAGAGGAGTATAGTTACACCCAGACACTATTTCGCAACGACCCAGCCAGTAAGATGGGTGTGGTAAGGGTGCATTTCCCAGGGCGTAATAAGTATGTGTTCGGTGTGGCAAGACTGATGATGCCCGCCATGATATTTACGCTCATCTTGTTCGTAACCTTTATGTTCACCATATATCTTTTCGTTCGTCAGCGCAAGATAAACGAGATGAAGAACGACTTTGTGAACAATATGACCCACGAGTTCAAGACTCCGATTGCCAGTCTTTCGTTGGCGGCAGAGATGATTGCCGACGATAGTGTAAAGAAAAGCGAGGCAATGTATCAGAATCTGGGAAAGGTCATTGATACGGAAACGAAACGCTTACGCTATCAGGTGGAGAAGGTTTTGCAGATGTCGCTGTATGACCACGATAACATTGCCCTGAAGCCCGTTGAACTGAATGCGGATGAACTGGTGGAGAATGTGATTGGAACATCGTTTGCCCTGAAAGTGGAGCGGATGGGTGGACAGATAGAGGCGCAGCTGGAAGCCGGGAATCCCAATATCTACTTTGACGAAATGCACTTTACCAATGTGATTTCGACTCTGTTGGACAATGCGGTGAAGTATAAGCGCGAGGATGTAGTCCTGAACTTGACTATTCGTAGTTGGAATCAAGACAAGAAGTACTGCCTAAGCGTGCAGGATAATGGCATCGGCATCAGGAAGGAGGACTTGAAGCGCATCTTTGAGAAGTTCTATCGTGTACATACAGGAAACCAGCATAATGTGAAGGGATTCGGACTGGGACTGGCTTATGTGAAGAATATTGTCCGTCTGCATAAGGGAACCATCAAGGCGGAAAGCGAAATCGGACAAGGAACGACATTTACGATAACATTACCAACATTTAAGGCTTAAACTATGGAAACGAAACAACACATCTTACTATGTGAGGACGACGAGAGTCTGGGCATGTTGTTGAGAGAGTACTTGCAGGCAAAGGGCTACGATGCCGAGTTGTATCTGGATGGCGATGCCGGCGCGCGGGCTTTTATGAAGAGCCACTACGATATGTGCGTGCTCGATGTGATGATGCCGAAGAAAGATGGCTTCACACTGGCTCAGGAGATTCGAGAGCTGAATACCGATGTTCCTATCATCTTCCTCACGGCAAAGAATCTAAAGGAGGATATCTTCGAAGGCTTCAAGATTGGTGCCGATGATTATGTAACCAAGCCATTCTCTATGGATGAACTGGTGTTCCGTATGGAGGCAATCCTGCGCCGTGTCCAAGGTAAGAAGACAAAACCTGTAACGGAGTACAAACTGGGTAAGTTTGAATTTGACACCCAGCGTCAGACGCTTTCCCTCGGGAAGGAACAGGTAAAACTGACCACCAAGGAGAGTGAATTGTTGGCTCTGCTCTGTGCGCATGCCAATGATGTACTGCTTCGCGAGCTGGCACTGAAAAGCATCTGGGCAGATGACAACTACTTCAATGCCCGTTCGATGGATGTCTATATTACGAAGTTGCGTAAGCACTTGAAGGCAGATCCGACCATTGAGATAAACAATGTACACGGTAGGGGATATAAACTGATTGTTCCCGACGGTGTAGGGATCGGCGAATAGGACTGATGAAAAAGAGCGGGGTGGTAACAATGGTTACCACCCCGCTCTTTTTTTATGTGAGTCAATTTATTCTCTTATCCTTCTTGTAATAAGAATATGGGCAATCAATCCTGCGATAATCAGCCCCAGACCCGAGAATTGTACGGGGTTGTAATCTACGAATTCTGCCAAGTAGCTAACAAGGAGGATGATGGCTCCCAGAACGATTAGCGCAATACCTAAATACTTTTTCATAGTTATATGTTTTGTGTTTGTTTTGTTTTCGCTTATTCGATTACAAATTAACATAAAATATTTGAAACGGCGAAATATTTCCGTTGAAAAAATCAATAGCCTTTGATATTGGTGTTCTCGAAGCGTACCTGATAAGGCCACTGCTCATCGTTCGATGAATCGTCGTCCCAGGGATGATGCCAGTGTTGGGTGGGTGCTCCCATAACAATAAAGAATAGGTTAGCGCAATTGGCGGGTACGGTCAGCGTGGCAACTCCTTCGGCATCGCTCTGGACATCGCCATAGATTCGTGTGCCGCTACTTGTATATGCCACGAAAGCATATCGCCATCCTGCATAACTCTTGTTTATGCTGCGATAACCGTCGGCACCAGCCATACCTTTGAAATAGGCCTTGACGGTTTTGCCTGCTAAGGCTGTATTCATATTGATAATGGCGTAGCCGTAGTTCTGAAGGCAGTGATCCACATCGCTTTGCCAGGTGTCCGTAGTACCGCTCACGCGCGTCATATAGTTGGCACTGAGATGTTGTCCGATGCGGTGCTTGGCGGCATCGCGTACTCCGTCGATGTCCCAAGTGGCCATTCGCATATAACCTTCCATCTGTTCGTCGTTGAACTCCTCTTGTGTGAGTCCGCAGAGGCGTTTGTAAACCTCAACGGGGTCCTCGGGGCGTATAGATGCGCGCCATAGGCGGCCGATGAAATCCGAACCATGTTTCATACACCACCAGTCTTGTATGAAGCAGTTTTGGTAGCGCCAGTCCTCGTGCAGTAGATTCAGATGGTGGAGTGGAAGATGTCCTTCGAAGTATTCACCGTCTGTGAATTGCCGGTCGGGGAATACCTTGTATGCTTGCCAGTCGGCACAACTTTCCCACCAACCGTTGCCACCGGAACCGCCATCGCCATAACCGTAGTTGAAACCACGCTCCCAGAAACTATCGGAGTCGGCAGATGTTAGATATTGGAAAGTATGCCCCACTTCGTGAGCCACCGTATGGCCGCCACGGGCTGTGGCTGCCCAGGGATTAAAATGACCTATACCTGTTCGCCCGCCGTTAACTCCATCGGTACCTGAGGCGTCAGCCCGCCAGTCACTTTGGTAGGGGATATAGAGTTGAATCTTGTAGTTGTCAGTAGTAGATTCTCCCTCTTTTACAAATCCAAGTTCGACATATTTGTTCCAACAACTCTCGCAAATGTTCAGTACGGTGTAGGCATTAGCCACGGAACCATTGTCGGGGTGTTTGATGTAGGCGGGATTTTCTCCGTATCGTGCATCCCAGAATACGGCAAAGTGATCTCCTTCTACCATGTGGGCAAAGTTGTAGCCCGTTGTAGCCTTGGCGTTGGTGTAGTCGGTACCACTATAGGTGTTTGGTTTTAGTAGATAGCGTCCGGGGTTGCTGAAAACCATGCTGGCTGCATCTATGGGTACAAGTGAGGAATAACCTATGGTGCGGTAGCCATTGGGTAGGCTGTCGGCATAAATGCGGAACTGCTTACTTCTGATGTCGATAGAATCCACTCCGCCCAGCGCAATCACCCCATTTGCTTTGAAACGGTCGTCGTAGCGTACCCAAAGCGTGTCTTGTGCCAGGGCGGGAAGGGCAAAGTAAGTACAACTGATGAGAAATAGGAAGAGTTTTATGCGTTTCATCGGATGACGACTTTTTTACCGTTAATAATATAGATGCCTTTTCTGGTTGGGACTGCAACTCGACGGCCACTGAGGTCGAAGATGTAATTGTTGTTTTTAGAATCAGTCATTTCTTCTATCTCGGAGATGCCGTCTGTCAGTTCAATGCCGTCAATACAGAACTTCAAGTTCTGTGATTCGGACTTTTTGATTTGGATATAAGAATGAAAGGCTTTTACGATGATAGAATCCTCGTTCAATACAAATGTCTGGGCATCTTCGTCCAGAGTGTATGTGTTTGGTGCCACCTTTTTGTTCTTTACGGTACTACCACTGAGAAGCGTGCCATCTAAGGCGTAGTATGTGCCACGGAAGAGCAGGGAGGTGTTGCCGTTTGTTGTGGTTATCTGAAAACGGGGGATACTTTGGTTAGCAACTAACGACACATCGGGTATGAGGTAGAGCGGGCCATAGACTCTTGAGCTATAGAAGTTGGCGATAGCCTTCCCGCTTGCCACATCGGGCTCTCGTGTAGGATAGATGAGATAGTGGGAATTGGCGTTCAATACCACATCGTCAGTGTTAAGGTTCTGCGTCTGGAAGTCAATGATGGTTTGGTCTTCTGAGTTGAACCCAACAATTTGTGCCAGTTGTGCATCCTCGCCGAAGGCATCTTTAATTTGCTTACCAGTCAGGTCCAAGGGTAGGATGATGGAGTTCCATTTATTGATGGCAAAGTCTCTTCGCAGACCGATTAATCCATGCTCCATAGTAGCAGAAGTATTGAATGTGACGCTGTCCTCGTCCATCAAGAGATGCACCATCTCCTTGAATCGTATTGATTTAATCTTTGATTTTTCGAGTGTCAGTTCTCCGAGGCTTATGGAGTTGTCTGAGAGTCGTATCAAAGGGATGTCGTTGTCGCTAACCAGATAGTTGTAGACATACCCGTCAGTGGTTGTAATCACCATGTTTTTGGCTCCGACCAGCGCAGAAGAACGGCTTACCTTCATCTGTGCCTGTATGGTGCCCAACATCAATAATCCTGTCAGGAATAATAATATTTGTTTCTTTTTCATGGTATAAGTTGATAATTTACGAACAAAGATAAGTAAAATCTTTTATATTGTAAGCGGAAAAGCTTGGCTATCTCATAAAAAAACACTACCTTTGCACCGCTTTATGCGCAAAGTAAATTAATTAACCAAATTTTAACCGTATTATGAACCAGTACGAAACCGTTTTCATTTTAACTCCCGTTTTGTCTGATGATCAGATGAAGGAAGCGGTAAACAAGTTCAAGGGTGTCCTGACCGACAATGGTGCGGAAATCATCAATGAGGAATTGTGGGGCCTGAAGAAGTTGGCTTATCCTGTCCAGAAGAAATCTACGGGTTTTTATGTGATGCTTGAGTTCAAGGCTCAGCCCGAACTCATCAAGAAATTGGAAGTACAGTTCCGTCGCGACGAGAAGGTAATTCGTTTCCTGACCGTGAAGATGGAGAAGTACGCTGCAGAGTATGCAGAGAAGAGAAGGAACAAATCAACTAACAAGGAGGAGGCTTAACTATGGCACAGCAATCAGAAATCCGTTACTTGAACGCTCCCGTTATTGATACGAAGCGCAAGAAATACTGCCGTTTCAAGAAGAGTGGCATTAAGTATATCGACTACAAGGATCCTGAATTCCTGAAGAAGTTCTTGAACGAGCAGGGTAAGATTCTGCCTCGTCGTATCACGGGTACTTCTCTCAAGTATCAGCGCCGTGTGGCTCAGGCCGTGAAGCGTGCACGCCATTTGGCTCTGTTGCCTTTTGTAACCGATTTGATGAAATAAAAAGTAGGAGGTAAGATATATGGAATTGATTCTGAAAGAAGATGTTATCGGCTTGGGTTACAAGAACGATATCGTGAATGTTAAGTCTGGTTACGGACGTAACTTTCTTATTCCTACTGGCAAGGCTGTCATCGCATCTGACAGTGCCAAGAAGGTACTTGCCGAGAACCTGCGTCAGCAGGCCGTGAAACTTGCTAAGATTAAGGCTGAGGCTCAGGCTGTAGCCGACAAGTTGGCAGGTGTTGCTTTGACGATTGCAACGAAGGTAAGCACTTCGGGTGCCATCTATGGTTCGGTAAACTCATTGCAGATTGCCGATGAACTCAAGAAGCTCGGCTTCGACATCGACCGCAAGAAGATTGTGGTGAAGGATGTAAAGGCTGTTGGCGACTATGTAGCAGTAGTAAAACTTCACAAGGAAGTTGCTGCCGAGATTCCCTTTAAGGTGATTGCTGAAGGTGCTCCCATTGTAGAGGAGACTCCTGAAGTTGAACCTGTTGTCGAGGAGGCTGCTCCTGTAGTAGAGGAGGCTCCTGTAGAAGAGGAAGCTCCAGCTGCAGAATAATCTGATAGTTGAAACACTATGCCCCGGTTCCATATAGGAGTCGGGGCATTTTTTGTTCTATAAGTATCTTGAAGGTTTCAGTCTTCTCTTGGAAACCGTTCATTGATGGGCACAAAAAAAGGATTACACTATCGTGCAATCCCTCTGTCCTATTGTCCGTTTCTGATTACTCAGCAACAGCCTCGGCAGCAACAGTGTCAGCTGCTACGGTATCAACTACCTCAACAGTGTCAGCTGCTACAGTATCAGCCTCCTCAGTTGCCTGAGTCTTGTTACCACAAGAAGCAAAAGAGATAGCTGCTACAGCTACGAACAAGAATGCTAACTTCTTCATTTTTTTCTTTAGTTAAATTAGTAAAACAATCAATTGCTTTTAAAACCGATGCAAAGGTACGGACTTTTTCAATAGGTTGTATCACTTAGGCTCAACTTTTTTTCAACTTTTTTTCGATTATTTAGCGGTTTACCTCGTAATACACTGATATATAAGCCAATAAATGTTACAATTAAAAAGAAGATTTTTTAAGGGCTTGATTGAAATTTGGCTTATTGCACGAATTATGCTAACTTTGTGGACATGGAATCCTCATCGGTATTGGCTGGAAAGAAAGCAGTCTATTTCACCTTGGGCTGTAAACTGAATTTTGCGGAGACGGCATCTGTGGCACAACGCTTGGAAGATATGGGCGTTGTGCGTGCCGCCAAAGATGAGGTTGCCGATATTTGTTATGTGAACACTTGTAGTGTTACCGAGGTGGCCGACCACAAATGCCGACAGGCGATTCATAAATTGATACGCCGCCATCCAGGGGCTTTTGTTGTCGTAACTGGTTGCTATGCCCAACTGAAACCTGCTGAAGTGGCAAAGATTGACGGTGTCAGTCTTGTACTCGGAACGGAGCAGAAGGGTAGGGCAGTTGAAATGATAGAAACACACTTCCAGAACCTCCCCGCCTCTCCCTTAAAGGGCGAGGCTTTTTCCCTCCCTTCACGAGAGAAGTTGGGAGAGAATCCTTTTGTCCCCTCCTGTGCCTGTGGCGACCGAACGAGGTATTTCCTCAAAGTCCAGGATGGATGTGACTATTTCTGCACATATTGTACCATACCCTTTGCCCGAGGCCGTAGCCGTAACGGGACAATTACCTCCTTGGTAGCACAGGCAGAGGATGTGGCACAACGGGGTGGAAAGGAGATCGTCATTACGGGCGTGAATATCGGTGACTTTGGCAAGACGACAGGAGAGAGTTTTCTCGACCTGATTCGTGCCCTCGACCAAGTTCGGGGTATAGCACGCTATCGTATCAGTAGTATAGAGCCCAACCTATTGACGGATGAGATTCTGGAGTTCTGTGCCCAGAGTCGGGCTTTTATGCCCCATTTCCATGTGCCTCTACAGTCGGGGAGCGACGAGGTGCTACGCTTGATGCACCGCCGTTACGATACGGCTCTCTTTGCCCAGAAGGTTGAGCGCATCCGTCAGTTAATGCCCGATGCCTTCATTGGAGTAGATGTAATTGTGGGTATGCGTGGCGAAACAGAAGCCTTGTTTGCCGAAGCCTTGGAGTTTATGAAGAATCTGCCCGTCAGCCAGTATCATGTGTTCAGTTACAGCGAGCGACCCGGCACCAAAGCCCTCAATATCCCCCACCAAGTTCGCCCAGAGTTGAAACACGAACGCAGTCAGCAGGTGCTTGCAGTCAGCGAGGCTCATACGCGTGCGTTCTATAATAAATATATAGGTACTGTCCGTCCCGTTCTTTTGGAACACACGAAGCGCAAGGGCGTGATGAGTGGATTTACGGATAACTATATTAAGGTGGAGTTAGCCAATTCACAATTAGACAATACGATTGTGAATGTGCGTTTAGGGGGTTGGAATGATAAGGGCGACGCCTTAATAGGAGAAATTATATGAAAAAGGTTACAATAGTCATCCTAAACTGGAACGGAGTCTGTATGATGCGCCGTTTCCTTCCTTCGGTGGTACAGAACTCACCCGATGCCGAGGTCGTAGTTGTGGATAATGGTTCGTCGGACGACAGTATTCAGTATCTTGAAACCGAAATGCCCCAGGTTCGTATCGTGAAACTCGACAGAAACTATGGTTTTGCAGAGGGGTATCATCGTGGGTTAAAGGAGATAGAATCCGAGTACTATTTACTGCTGAACAGCGATGTCGAGGTGCGCGAGGGGTGGCTTCAGCCTATGCTGACCTATATGGATGCACATACCGAGGTCGCCGTCTGTCAACCCAAATTGTTGTGTCAGTGGGCACCTGAGTATTTTGAGTATGCTGGCGCATCGGGTGGATTTATTGATGCCTACGGCTATCCTTATTGTCGGGGGCGTGTGTTCTCTACCGTTGAGAAGGACGAAGGACAATACGACGACATATCATCTGTACTTTGGGCAACGGGGGCTGCCTTGCTGATTCGTAGTGCCGACTATTGGGCGGTAGGTGGATTGGACGGACGCTTCTTTGCCCATCAGGAGGAAATCGACCTTGTTGG
>JAGCYD010000062.1 GCA_017960985.1 Bacteroidaceae bacterium | reverse complement strand
CTATGCGTTCAAACTTGTTCACAATGCTTCTTGGTATGGTGCTAACTGGAATTTTAATTACTATTGGAATACAGATGTTCAGATGGTCTATGAAGAGACGGAAGCCCAATTGTATACCTTCATGGCCGGTGTTCACACCTTTACTTACAATATTTCTACCGGTTTGCTGACCATTAGTTTCCCTCATACAACTGCAACTTCGATTACAATCGGCTCGCACGAATATGCAACGCTCTATAGCGCTACAGGTTATGACGTGCCTAATGCGGTAGAGGCCTATATGATAACAGGAAACAGCGGTACTTCGTTGACATTGGAGCGTATCTATAACATCCCTGCTAATACAGGTGTTCTGCTCCATGCTACGGCAGGCTCGTATGACTTCTACGAGGGAGATAGTCGTTTCATGGGTGTAGATACCGAAGACAACTTGCTTAAAGGAACAGCTACAGAAACAGTAATCGCAGACAATGGCAAGATCCACTATGTATTGTCCTATGATAATAGTGGTAATGTCGGTTTCTTCTGGCCAAATGGAACAGGTGATGGCATCGGTGATTTCACCAATGGTGCTGGAAAGGCTTATTTGGAGCTGAGTTCGCAGTCTGTGGCAATTATTGCTCGTCGTGGATTCCCGTTGGGGACGGAACAGGCTGAAGGTATTGATGCTGTGAAGAGCGGCGAGAAGGCTGTTAAGTTCATCGAGAATGGACAACTGTTCATCCTGCGTGATGGCAAACTATACAATGCACAAGGTTTAATCGTTAAATAAGGAGGACACAACTATGAGAAAAGCATATTTAATCCCGACAACAGACATTTTGTCTATCAAACCGAGTTGCTTCATCTGCGGTGTGGGCTCACTTAATAACGGTGAATCTGGTAACCCGCAATTAGCTCCGGGCAGAAGAGGAGTAGGTAGTCCTATCGACTAACCCCTTCTGAATTCTGCGAGAACGATCGCAGTTGCAATAGAGACGTTGAGGCTTTCCGAAGTCTCAACGTCTTTTGGATAACTCGGTATCCGAATCGGGTGGGTGATGAAAGGGCGTACCTCCTGCGAGATGCCGTTCCCTTCATTGCCCATGATGATAGTTCCTTTCGCCGTTAACCTTTCACCTTTCACCTTTAATTCTTCATACATATCCTTCCCGTCCAGCAACGTCCCGTAAATGCGGATGTCTGACGACTGACTCCTGTATTCCTTCAACCACTTGGGCAAATCGACATAGTGAACCCTTACTCTCGCCAAAGCACCCATCGTGGCCTGAACCACCTTTGGGTTATAGCAATCAGCGGTGTCGAGCGAACAAACGATATCATGAACCCCGAACCAGTCACAGGTACGGATTATAGTCCCCAAATTTCCCGGGTCCTGTACCCCGTCCAGCACAAGAACCAAATCTTCAATCTCCAATCTGCAATCTCCAATCGGGCGTTTCTTGAAGACGCCAATAACTCCCTGTGGCGTACGCAAACCCGACATCTGCTCGATCTCTGTACGGGTCGCATTTTCGCCTTCGCGAAAAAGAGACACCAACTCAAACCCCTTGGCGATCTCGGACACACATTTTTCACCTTCTGCCACAAAAAGCCCTAACTCGTCGCGGAACTTCTTTTGCTGCAAACTGCGCACTAATTTGACTTGCGCTTTCGATATTTTTTCCATAATTTCCGATTTTGGGCACAAAATTACAAAAATATTTGCATATATGCAAATTTTTTACTAATTTTGCACGCTAATTATGTTGCGCAGATTGTGGACATATGGTTTTTGGGCCTTGGCTATTGGCTGTTGGCTCATGGCTTTTACCTCTTGCAACACGACCAAGTTCGTGCCGCAGGATAAGTACCTGCTCAACAAAGTGCGCGTCAACTGTGAGGACGACCCGTCCGTTGATGTGGGTAGTCTGCGTAACTACCTGCGGCAGAAGCAGAACACGGAGATACTCGGGTTCTGGAAGATGCAGTTGGACGTCTACAACACCGCTCCGACGGATACCACGACCAAGACCCGCAAGAAGCTGGCCCGCAATGCAATGAAGATGGGCGAGGCTCCGGTCATCTATGACGAGGACCTGACTTCCGTCAGTATGCAGCAGCTCCGCCAGCAGATGAATAACCTGGGCTATTTCAATGCCGAAGTGGATACGCAGAAGGTTTTCAAGAAACGGAAAGTGCGGCTGACTTATCTTGTGACAGCCCGTCAGCCCTATAAGATACGCCATTACGAGGTCGATATTCCTGTGGATGAGGTGCGTGCTGTAGCCCAGGATCGCGTGCGATGCAAGATCAAAGAGGGGGAGCAGTTCTCCACCGAGACGCTTGATGAAGAGCATACGCGTATCACTACCGTTATTCGAAACAGGGGGTATTTCTATTTCGAGAAATCGATGTTGGAGTTCACGGCGGACAGTGCCCTGAGCAGTCACGAGGTAGATGTGCGTATTCACTTGGCGCCGTTCGTCGAAGAGATGGACTCGGCGCAGCGGGCGCGTCTGCATACCCAGTATTTTATCCGGAATGTG
>JAGCYD010000061.1 GCA_017960985.1 Bacteroidaceae bacterium | reverse complement strand
GTCTGCACGGGCACTGACAGGGAGAAGTTGAAGTGGTTCGAGACCATCAACATCGCCGGAGAACGACTGACCCAACAGGAACTACGCAACGCCGTATATGCCGGCCCGTTCGTGAGCGATGCAAAGCGATATTTCTCGAAGACGAACTGCGCCGCCTACAACATGGGCAAGTACCTGCTGAACGGCTCGCCCATCCGTCAGGACTACTTGGAGACGGCACTCAAATGGATTGCCGCGAGCGAGAGTAAGCCTGGCTTCAAGCAGACCATCGAGGGCTATATGGCACAGCATCAGCACGACCCGAATGCCACACAACTGTGGCAATACTTCTCGGCAGTCATCACTTGGGTGACGGCAACCTTCGATGTGGGCAAGCGCAAACAGATAATGAAAGGAGTGGATTGGGGCGCACTCTACGACCAATATCATAACGAAGTATTGGACAAGGCTGCGCTGGACAGGGAGATAAGCCGACTGATTATCGACTCGGATGTGGAGAGCAAGAAGGGCATTTGCCCGTATGTGCTGACACTCGACGAGCATTGGCTGGGTTTGCGTGCCTTCCCCGACGACATCAAACTGGCTGTCTATGAAAAGCAGCAGGGCATCTGTCCGCTATGCGGCAACCACTTCGAACTGGAACAGATGGAGGGCGACCATATCACCCCGTGGCGCGACGGCGGCCGCACGGTGGAGGAAAACTGCCAGATGCTTTGCCGCGACTGCAACCGACGGAAGGGAGCAAGGTAATTCTCCAACTGGCGGAATGGAATTTGCCGTAAGTGATTTGCTAAGGGGGCAAATCGACGGTTGTAGATGCAATTTTTCAGCATTCGTGTTTCATTTCTCGTATTAAATTCGTACCTTAGCGCGCTGAAATGAGCGAAAGAATGCGAAGATACCTTTTATCCCTACTGATTGGATTGTCACTTTGCCTCGGTGCTTCGGCACAGGTGGAGGGTGACAGCGTGGAGGCAAGTCTGCTGACTTGTTCGCCCGGCAGGGAGGTGTATTCGCTGTATGCCCACACGGCTATCCGCGTGCAGAACCATACGCAGGGCATCGATGCGGTGTTCAACTATGGGGCGTTCGACTTCACTACGGAGCATTTCCTCTGGCGGTTTATCCTCGGGAAGTGCGACTACGAGATACAGGCGATGCCTTTCAGTGAGTTTGTGACATTCTATCAGCATCGCGGCTCGGGGATTGTGGAGCAGCAACTGAACCTGACAAACGACGAGGCAAACCGACTGTTTGCCCTGCTTGTCATCAACTGCCAACCGCAGAATCGCACTTATCGCTACAATCTTTTGACAAACAACTGCACGACGAAGGCCCGCGACCAGATAGAGGCTGCCGTGGACGGTACGGTCGTGTACGAGGAGATGCAGGAGCATCCGACCTGCCGCGAAGTGTTGCACGAATATACGGAGGACTATCCGTGGGTGGAGCAGGGCAACGACTTGTTGTTGGGGGCTGCCTGTGATACGGTGATGAGCGCCCGCACGGAGATGTTCCTGCCCGAGCGACTGATGGCCTACTTTGCCCATGCACAGATATACGATGAGATAAACAACCGCCGACCCTTGGTGTCGAAGACAACGGAACTGCTTGCTGCACGGAACACCAATCTGCCGCAGGAAAAGGGTTTCCCGCTCTCGCCCCTGTTGACGGGCATGGTGGTGTTTGTGGTCTTTCTGCTCATTGTTTGGCTGGAATATGCCATTCGCCGTATGTTGTGGGGCGTGGATATCGTGGTGATGACAGCGCAGGGTCTGGCGGGCTGTTTGCTGTGCTTCATGTTCCTGTTCTCGCAGCATCCGATGCTGGACAGCAACTGGCAGGTGGCGTTGCTCAATCCGATTCCCCTGTTCTGTATGCCGTGGGTGGTGAAGTGTGCCATTCAGCACAGGACTTGTCCCTACCACTACCTGAATTTCCTCTGGCTGGTGCTGTTTATCGTGTTTATGCCCTGGATACCGCAGCAGTTCAGTACGATGACTTTACCCGTGGCGCTGGCTTTGCTGACAAGGCCCGTCAGTTATTACATACATTATAATAGACGCACCCCTCAAGGCCGCGTTGTAACATCTGAGAAAGTTGAAGATAAGCAGAAATAGAAGTCATAGGAGCGAAATGCTGTTCGCTTTCCTGTTTGCCCTGATGGGTGCCGAGGCACAGAAAGCCCCCGAGGTGCCGCGTCTGGTGGTGAATGTAGTCATCGACCAGTTGCGTACCGACTATATGGAGGCCTTCTCGCCGCTGTATGGCGACAAGGGGTTCCATCGGCTGATGGGGCAGGGGCGTGTCTATTCGCAGGCAGAATATCCTTTTGCAAATCCCGACCGGGCTTCGGCGGTGGCCTGTCTGATGACGGGCGCCACGCCCTACGAGAACGGTATCGTTGGCGAGCGGTGGCTCGACCGCAGCACCTTGCTGACCGTCGGTTGTGTGGATGACGACGAGCAGACGGGATATTATACCACCGACAAGGTGTCGCCCGTAAATCTGGGCGTGAGCACCATCACGGACGAACTGAAGGTTTCGACCGAGGGCAAGGCACTGATATATGCCGTTGCTCCCGAGCGCGATGCTGCCATATTCATGGGCGGACATGCTGCCAACGGCGCTTTCTGGATGGACGACGAGACGGGATTCTGGTGCTCGACATCGTATTATGGTGGGTATCCCAGTTGGCTCACTTACTATAACAAGAGTTCCCACGCCGCCCAGCGTATTGACCAAATCGTGTGGAATCCTTCGGACGACTTTGTAGGGGAGTTCAACTATTTCGTGTCGGGCGGTACGAAGAAACCTTTCCGCCATCCGTTCAAGGGCGACCGCCGTTTCCGTCAGTTCAAGGCAAGCGCCTTGATGAACGAGGAGGTGAACGACTTTGTGTCGCATTGCCTACAGAATACCCTGATGGGTGTCGATGCGGTGACGGACTTCCTCAGCGTGTCTTACTATGCAGGCAACTACGACCACAAGACGGTGGCCGAATGTCCGATGGAACTGCAAGACACCTATGTCCGCCTCGATGCACAACTGGGACGGCTTATCGATATGGTGGAGCAGAAGGTGGGTCGCGAGCGTGTCCTGTTTGTCGTTACGGGCACAGGGTACAGCGATACGGAGCAGACCGATGCCGACCTGTCGCGCTATCGCATTCCTTCGGGTGACTTCTATATCTCACGGGCACAGTGGCTGCTCAATACCTACCTTTCGGCGGTATATGGTCAAGGACAGTATGTCGAGGCTTGTCTGGGTAACCAGTTCTACTTCGACCTGAAACTGATAGAGAACAAGGGACTGAATCTGGGTGAGATGCTGGAGCGCAGCGCTGACTTCCTGATACAGTTGAGCGGTGTACGCGATGTATATACCTCGCAGCGTCTGGCACAGGGTGCATGGACACCTGGTATCCGTAGCCTTCGCAATGCCTACAACCCCAAATGCTCGGGCGACATCCTTGTGCAGGTAGCACCCGGATGGCGACTGGTGAACGAGCAAACCCACGAACGCATTCCCCAGCGCGATTCCTACATGGGATTCCCGCTGTATCTATATGGTCTGGATATCAAGGCCGAGGTGATAAAGACTCCCGTTTCCGTAGAGCATATCGCACCAACACTGGCTCAGTGTATGCGCATACGCGCCCCGAACGGCTGTTCGGCTTCACCACTAACGGGAATAAGATGATAAAAAGAATTAAGAATTAAAAGTTAAGAATTAAAATGCGTTTTATTGATATATTAAGTAGTATATTCGGCAACAAGGCATCGAGGGACATGAAGGCCATTCAGCCACTTGTGGACCAAGTGAAGGCAATCTATCCCGAAATACAGGCGTTGAGCAACGACGAACTGCGTGCCAAGTCGCAGGAAATAAAGAATCAGGTACAGGCAGCACCAGCGGCATTGCGCCAGCAGATTGCCGACCTAAAAGCGAAGATTGAGGAAACGGAGATTCAGGACCGTGCCCCGATCTTTGCCCAGATAGACAAATTGGAGAAAGAGGTGCTGGAAGTGTTGGAAAAGGCTTTAGAGGAGGTTCGTCCTTTGGCCTTTGCCATCGTGAAGAGCACCGCAGAGCGATTCACCAACAACGAGAGTATCGAGGTCACCGCTACCGACTTCGACCGCGAACTGGCTGCCCGTCACGATTTCGTGGAAATCGACGGCGACAAGGCTATCTATCACAACCATTGGGTTGCGGGCGGTAACGAGACGGAGTGGAATATGATTCACTACGATGTACAGTTGTTCGGTGGTACGGTGCTGCATCAAGGTAAGATTGCCGAGATGGCAACGGGTGAAGGTAAGACCCTCGTGGCTACGCTACCTGTCTTCCTGAATGCCCTGACGGGTAACGGCGTACATGTCGTTACCGTGAACGACTATCTGGCCAAGCGTGACTCCGAGTGGATGGGACCGCTCTATATGTTCCATGGGCTTTCGGTGGATTGTATTGACAAGCACCAGCCCAATAGCGAGGCACGCCGTCAGGCTTACATGGCGGACATCACCTTCGGTACGAACAACGAATTCGGTTTCGACTATCTGCGCGACAATATGGCCACCGACCCGGCTGACCTCGTACAGCGCAGTCACAACTATGCCATCGTCGATGAGGTCGATTCCGTGTTGATTGACGATGCCCGTACACCTTTGATTATATCCGGTCCTGTGCCCAAGGGCGAAGACCAGCAGTTTGAGCAGTATCAGCCTCTGGTGGAGAAACTGGTGGGCGTACAGCGCCAACTGGCCACTCAATATCTGGCTGAGGCCAAGCAACTGATTACTACGGGAACCGAACAGCACAATCAGGATATGATAAGCAAGGGCTTCCTGCAACTCTATCGCAGCCACAAGGCCCTGCCCAAGAACAAACCCCTGATTAAGTTCCTCTCCGAACCTGGTATCAAGGCTGGTATGCTCGACACCGAGAGCATCTACATGGAGAACAACAACAAGCGAATGCCCGAGGTGGTAGAGCCGTTGTACTTCGTAGTAGATGAGAAGCAGAATAGTGCAGACCTGACGGACAAGGGTAACGAATGGCTGGCTAATCAGGTGAACGATAAGGACCTCTTCGTCCTGCCCGACATTGCTTCGCAGATGAGCGAACTTGAGGGAAGCAAGATGTCCGAGGAAGAAAGGGTGGAAAAGAAGGAACAGCTCTTTACCGACTATGCTATCAAGAGCGAGCGCGTGCATACCATTCAGCAGTTGCTCAAGGCTTACGCGATGTTCAACCTCAACGAGGAGTATGTGATTATCGACGGTGAGGTGAAGATTGTCGATGAGCAGACGGGTCGTATCATGGAAGGTCGTCGTTGGAGCGACGGCTTGCATCAGGCTGTCGAGGCCAAGGAGCATGTACAGGTACAGGCTGCCACGCAGACCTTTGCCACCATCACCCTGCAGAACTACTTCCGTATGTACCACAAACTGGCTGGTATGACGGGTACGGCCATTACCGAGGCTGGTGAGTTCTGGGATATATACAAACTGGATGTCGTGGAGATTCCGACCAATCGTCCCATTGCCCGCAATGATATGGACGACCGCGTATATAAGACCCAACGCGAGAAGTACAAGGCCGTAATACAGGAAATCGAGCAGATGCGCAACAGCGGTCGCCCGACCTTGGTGGGTACGACCAGTGTGGAAATCAGCGAAATGCTGTCGAAGATGTTGCAGATGCGCAAGATTCCTCATCAGGTGCTGAATGCCAAGTTGCACCAGAAGGAGGCCGAAATCGTGGCACAAGCAGGTCAGAGTACACCCGATGGCAATGGCAACATGCTGGGTGCCGTCACCATCGCCACCAATCTGGCCGGTCGTGGTACCGATATCAAGTTGAGCCCCGCCGTTCGCGAGGCAGGCGGTTTGGCCATCATCGGTACGGAGCGTCACGAGAGCCGTCGTGTAGATAGACAGTTGCGAGGCCGTTCCGGTCGTCAGGGTGACCCAGGCAGCAGCGTGTTCTTCGTTTCACTCGAGGACAAACTGATGCGCCTCTTCGCCAGCGAGCGTATTGCTAAGGTTATGGACCGTCTTGGATTCAAGGACGGTGAGATGATAGAGCACCCCATGATTTCGCGTAGCATCGAGCGTGCCCAGAAGAAGGTAGAGGAAAACCACTTCGGTGTGCGTAAGCGCTTGTTGGAGTACGACGATGTGATGAACAAGCAGCGTACCGTCATCTACGAGAAGCGTCGCCACGCCTTGATGGGTGAGCGTATTGGTATGGACATTGCCGATATGATTTGGGACCGTGTCTGCAACATACTCGAAAATCAGGACTATACGGGTTGCCGCGAGCGCTTCCTCGAACTGTTTGCGATGGAGTTTCCCCTCACACAGGAACAACTCGAAAGCGGCAAACTCGACGATGTGGCCGAGGATGTATATACCCAGGTGATGGAGCGCTTCAAACTGAAGACCAGCCTCATGGCGGCCAATGCCAATAAGGTCATCAAGACCATCTACGAAGGACCGCAAGGAAAGCAGTACGAGCAGATTCGCGTGCCGGTTCTCGACGGGCGTCATGTCTATCAGATAGCCGTCGGGCTAAAGGAAGCCTACGATACCCAGTCGCAGGCTTTGGTTAAGGCATTCGAGAAGGCCATCCTGCTGCATACCATCGACGAGGCTTGGAAGGAGAACCTTCGCCTGTTGGACGAACTGAAGCACAGTGTGCAGAATGCCTCCTACGAGCAGAAAGACCCGTTGCTCATCTTCAAACTCGAAAGTGTCAAACTCTTCGACGATATGGTCAATCGTATCAACAACAAGACCGTCAGCATACTGATGCGTGGTCAGGTGCCCGATGTCGATGCCCAGCAGAATGTTGCCCAGATGGCGGCTCCGGGTCAGGAACCTGTTCGTCGTCCGCAATACACGGAGAGCCGTGGCGACCTTTCCGACCCTGCACAGCGTGCTGCCGCAGCCCGCGATACTCGTGCACAAGGTCCTGTGCAGCCCATCACTGCCGAAAAACTGCCCGGTCGAAACGACCCTTGTCCCTGTGGTAGCGGCAAGAAGTTCAAGAATTGTCATGGACGCAACCTCTAACCCCTAACCTATAATCTCTAACCCACAATGGAACCAACACCACAGACTTATCAGCAGATTGAGCGTGCCATCCGAAAGATAGCCGAGAACTATCCCGAAGGCACCGACCCTGTACTGACAGACATTCATCTTCAGGTGAAACCCGCATCAGGTGAATTGTTGGCCTTCAACGACAACGACGACGAACTGACGCGAATCGTTGTAGAACAATGGATAGAAGCCACCGACGATGACTTCTACGAGGAAGCAGCCTCGCAGTTGTGTACCTGTATCGACCGTATGCGCGAATCTACGATTGACCACATGGCCGTCATGCATCCCTTCTCCTTTGTCCTTGTCGATGAGGACCATGAGACCCTGCATGACATATATCTGGTCGATGACGATACGCTCATCTTGGGTTCTACACTGCTTGAGGGACTCGACGAGGAACTCGACCAGTTCCTGCACGACTTGATGGAATAGAGTAGGGGAGATATAAACGAAGGGCCCGATACGCAAAGTGTCGGGCCCTTCATTTATGTATAGAATATTCTTAACTCTTGGTGAACTTCAGTCCGAGATAGAGACCGTTGTACTTCTTGAGTAGGTTGCTGACCGTACCGAAACTACTGCTGATAGAACTTGCAGCACCCAGTCCTGTGGTCAGCAGGTCCTTCATCTTGCTGGCATTGGCAGCAAGTTGGAGTTTTCCGGCATTGAGGCTGGCGTTAATCTTGATGCTCTTGCCCAACATGGTCAGGACGAGGTTAGAACCGCTAACCGACCAAGTTCCCTTGCTGGTCGTCTTCCCATTCACCTTCATGGTGAAACTCTTGTCGGAGTTCAGTTTCAGCACGACCTTGCCCGGAGTGATTTTGGCCTTCTTCAGCACATTGCTGAACTTCTGTTCGATGCTGCTTGTCACTACCGTGCCGCCGATGTTGGTGAGCACATTCTCGCTTTCCAATACAACACAAGGCTCGCTATAGGTCCATGTGCCGACGAGGTTCTTCTCGTTGAGTTTGTTGGTACCGAGCAAGTTGCCGACAAGGTTGCTTACTACATTGGTTGCAGTGGAACTGCTGACTGCGCTGCTTGCTGTCTTCTTCAGCAAGTTGCTCAACTGTGCGTTGGCCGTCTGTGACAGACCAAGGGCAATGATGGCCGCAACGGCCATTTTCATCATTTTTTTCATTGTCTGTACTTTTGGTTAGATAGATAGTATTCTCAAGACAAAGATACCCTATTTGCGTTAAATAGACAAGACTTGTTGTGCGATTTAACTTATTTTTTGTATCTTTGCAGCCCCATTATAAATAAGAATAAGAAACTACAAAAACTGTTATAGGATATGAAAAAGGTATTGCTTATAGCCTTGACCGTATTGCTGGCTGTCGGTTCGGCGTATGCCGTTCCCGCCAAGCGTGGTATTTGGAGAACTTTGACCCTAAAGGACGGCACCCGTGTGGCAGCCACGCTGAAGGGTGACGAATTTGTGAGTTATTATCAGGCAAACGACGGCCGTGCTTTCCAGGAGATTGACGGCGAAGTGCAGGCTGTGGACCTTCAGACACTCTCCGTGGAGCACCAGAAGCGTGCAAAGGCTCGCAATCAGGAGCGTGTCCGCCGGCGTGTCGGAACGGCTCCCGAGGGCGGATACCATGGTCAGAAGAAGGGCTTGGTGATTCTGGTGGAATTTACGGATGTAAAGTTTACCTACGACAAAACCACCTTCGAGGACTATTTCAACAAGGTGGGTTATAACGACTATGGTATGCACGGCTCCGTTCACGACTATTTCTATGAGCAGAGTTATGGTGAGTTCGATTTGGAATTCGATGTGGTCGGTCCTATCACCGCTTCACACAATGCCTATTACTATTCGAAAGCGATTAATCCTTCGTGCTCTCGCGTAGCAACTTTGGTGAACCAACTTTGCAAGGAGGTGGACAATGAGGTGGACTTCTCGAAATACGACTGGAACAAAGATGGTACGGTCGATCAGGTCTATGTTATTTATGCAGGGTGGGGAGCAGCCCAGGGCGCTGATGGTACCATCTGGCCCCACGAATATTCGGTATCCGCTGGCGATGAAATTCCCTATCTCACAGGCGAGAATGTCACCATCGACACTTACGGTATTTCGTGTGAGTTGATGGGCTCATCTGGTAGCCAGATAGATGGCATCGGAACTTCTTGTCACGAGTTCAGCCATTGTCTTGGTCTTCCCGACTTCTATGATACGCGGAAAGATGGCGACAATTTCGGCATGCACACATGGAGCCTGATGGACTATGGTAGTTACAACGGGGATGGAAATGGCCAGTGTCCCAGTGGATACACAGCCTACGAGCGTTGGGTCTCTGGTTGGCTCACACCCGTGGAACTGAGTGGCAGTTGTCAGATAGGGGATATGCCAGCCATTGAGGACAGCCCTGTGGCCTATGTCGTGTACAACGATAAGAATCCTGACGAATACTACCTGTTGGCCAACCATCAGATGACGGGTTTCGATGAATGTGCCTATGGACATGGTCTGTTGGTTCTTCATGTTGATTACAATTCCAATGCATGGGGAAACAATGCGGTGAACAACGAACCTGAGCATCAGCGAATGACGATTGTCCCTGCCGACAATGTACAAAGTATCTATTCCTTGTCTGGTGACCCCTTCCCGGGAACATCTGGCAATAGAGAACTGACCGACGAAAGCACCCCTGCCGCTACGCTGTACAATGTCAATCTTGACGGCAGTAAGTTCATGGGTAAGCCCATCACCGATATTGTCGAGGCCAACGGACTGATTACTTTCAACTTCATGGGCGGTGTGGAGGTCGATGCACCTGTAGCCAAGGCTGCTGCGAATATCACCGAGACAGGTTTCACTGCCAACTGGGAAGCCGTAAGCGGTGCCCAGGAATATACTGTGTTGCTGACTCGCCTCCTGCCAGAACCGACTCCGTGGGACTATCTGGTATTCTATGAGAACTTCGAAGGTTTCTACAACAAGATATCCAGTACGAAGACTGATGTCAGCGACAAACTGGATGACTATACGACACTACCCGGATGGACGGGTTCGAAACTCTATCGCTCACCCAAGAACCTGCGTATTGGTAATACCACTGAAGACGGTTATATTATGAGCCCTGTATTTGATCAACCCTCTCAGAATGCCATCACCATTGCTATTTCTCCGTTGAGTACCAGTGCGAGCAATACGGGAGAACTGGAACTTGAGATTTATGCCGTTGATTACGACCAGTCTGTTACGACTACAATTTCCAACATTCCTGTATCTTCGGATACCAGTGGCTCCACATGGCTTATGAGTTTGCCCGGTTGGACATACGGAAGTTTCAAGATAGGTGTAAAGGCTCCTGCGCCAGGTATATACTTGAGCCTGCTTATTGCATTCGACGGTAGTTATTCTTGGGACGACTTCCCCGACGACGAAGAGGATGAGGAGTCGGCTCCTGCTTCAGTCAAGAGTACATTCCAAAGTCGTGTCAATCTTTCTGCCAACGAAATTCAGTGGTCGGCTGCACCGTCTTTGGCTGCGCAGAAGGCTTCCGCTCCTCGTAAGGAACGAGCCGAGGATAATAGTTTCTATACGACAACAGGCACAAGTTACAATTTCGAGAATCTCGAGCCCGGCGATTATCGCTACAAGGTTCGTGTGCGTACGGCCGAGGGCTATTCTCCTTGGAGCGAGGAAATCTCTGTTGAACTTGTCGATGGTATCCAGACCCTCAAGTCGGATTCTTCGACCCAGGGCAGGACCTATTACATCGATGGTCGTGTGGCTACGAGCAGCCTTCGTCCGGGTCTCTATATCCGCGACGGGAAAAAGTTTATCGTGAAGTAATTAAAACTTCACCTCTGAGATAGAGGCGGGGGCGTAGGATTGCCTTCGCCTTTTTCGTCCCTCGCGCGCGTCCATTATAATATTATACGCGTATACGCGCGCGAGGACATTGTTTCTCCAACCTGCCCAGCTTTGACCTCCAACCTGCCCAACTTTGACCTCCAACCTGCCGAGGTTTCACCCTCAACCTGCCGAGGTTTGAACCCCAACCTGCGCAGGTCTGACCCTGCCCCGCGCTATGCTGATTCTCAACCCGCGCCAGGCTGGCTTCCGACTGGCGCCAGACCGACCTTCGTCTGGCGCCAGACTCAATCTCGTTTCGCACGCCTTGCTTTTTAGTGACAATTTTGACTGATTTTCGCTGTGTTTAGGTAACAGATTGTTTTCGTTTGTGCAATTTGCCTATGTTTTTTTAACTTTTTTTCAGTTTTTTATAGAAAAAAATAAATAAATGTGTAAATTTGCAAAGTACCGACTATCACCCATATGGGAGGTAGTCGGCCTAAAAATGGCATGAAAAACAAAATTTAAGTAACAATATGTTTAATATGAAAGCAAAAGAGTATTCTATGAGAAAAAGGATTGCGCTTTTTCTGACCTGCTTCCTAATAGCAGGTCTGGCTATGGCCCAATCTACGCAGGTGACCGGTACGGTTATCAGTGTGGATGACGGTGAGCCCATTCCCGGAGCTTCCGTAGTATTGGAAGGCACCAAGCAAGGTGTCGTTACGGATGCTGACGGTAAGTTTGCCCTGACAGTGCCCGCAGATGTTACGCGTCTGGAGGTTGCCTGTGCAGGAATGGTGACGCAGCTGGTTCGCGTAAAGCCTGTTGTCTTCGTCGAGCTTCAGACCGATAGTAAGGCGCTGGACGAAGTCATGGTTGTGGCTTACGGTACTGCTACCCGTGCATCGTTTACGGGTTCGGCTGCAGTCATTGATGCCAAGGATATCGAGGGCCGTTTGGTCAGCGATGTAACCAACGCCCTGAGCGGTTCCGTGGCTGGTGTGCAGACACTGAAGTCCAACGGACAGCCCGGTACGGGTTCTACGGTTCGCATTCGCGGTATCGGTTCTATGGCTGCCAGCAATGCCCCCTTGTATGTGGTCGATGGTATGCCCTATGATGGTGACATTTCCGCCATCAATACGCAGGACATCGAGCAGATGACCGTCCTGAAGGACGCTGCCGCCAGTGCCCTGTATGGTGCCCGTGGTGCCAATGGTGTCATCCTGATTACGACGAAGAAGGGTCGTCGTGGAGATGCCAAGATAAGCGTCGAGGGTCGTTGGGGTTCCAATAGCCGCGAAATCCGCAACTACAATGTGATTAAGAACACGGGTAAGTTCTACGAGACTATGTATCAGGCTCGTTACAACGAGGCCCGCTTCAATAGCGGCAAGTCGGCTGCCGAGGCCTATGAGTATGCCAACAAGGGTCTGGCTACCCTTACGGGTTATCAGATTTACAACATCCCTACGGGTCAGTATCTGATTGGTCGCAACGGCAGACTCAATCCCAATGCAACACTGGGTTACAGCGACGGTACCTATACCTATACGCCCGACGATTGGGAGGATGAAACCTTCAATGCCGGTCTGCGTCAGGAGTATGTGGCTACGGTCAGCGGTGCCAGCGACAAGATGGACTACTATCTGAGTGCCGGTTATCTGAGCGACGACGGTGTCATCAAGGGCTCTGGCTTCGACCGTATCACCACCCGTCTGAATGTGAACTATCAGGCTAAGAAGTGGCTGAAGTTCGGCACAAACATTGCCTATACCAACAGCAAGAGTTACTATCCTGATGATCAGACGGAAACCACCAGTTCGGCCAATGCTTTCTACATTGCCAACACCGTGGCTCCCGTTTATCCGATGTATGTGCGCAATGCCGCAGGTGCCATCATGTATGATGGCAAGAATCGTATATACGATTACGGTGATGGTAAGAGTACCAATTTCACCCGTACCTTCATGACCCTGTCCAACCCCATCGGTGACCTTACTTACCAGACACAGGAATACCTGATGGACATCATGAACGGCAAGTTGTTTGCCGAAATCTCTCCCGTCAAGGGCCTGAAGATTACAGGAACTTGGGGCTTGATGGTGGATAACACCCGTTACCATATGGTCAGCAGCCCCCGCTATGGTCAGAGTGCCGAATACGGTGGCGAGGCTATGCAGGATCACACCCGTACATACGGCTTGACCCAACAGTATCTGGCCAACTATGCCCGCAGTTTCAAGGACAAGCACAACATTGACTTCTTGGCCGGTTACGAAAGTTACAGTTTCAATTCGGAAGAGACTGAAGCCTACGGTCAGAACCTCTATAAGGAGGGCGACTGGGCTGTGAACAACACCATCGACCAGCGTCGTGGTTACGGTAGCCGTGGTGAGTATGCCACTCAGGGTATTCTTTCCCGTTTCAACTACAACTTCAATGAACAGTACTTTGCTTCGGTTAGTTACCGTCGCGACGGTTCTAGCCGCTTCCATCCCGACAACCGTTGGGGTAATTTCTGGAGCGCCAGTGCCGCATGGGAAATGGCCAAGGAGAAGTTCATGCAGAAGCAGAGTTGGATTGACATGCTGAAACTGAAGATTAGTTTCGGTCAGCAGGGTAACGACGGTTTGGGTAACAACTATCCCTATATCGACCAATACAGGGTAACAGGTGCCGACGGCGTGTTCTCCGATGCCGAACTCTCCTACAAGGGTAACAAAGACATCACCTGGGAGAAGAGCAACAGTTTCAACACGGGTATCGACTTTAACTTCTGGCATGGCCGTCTGAGCGGTAGTATTGAGTACTTCAACCGTACCACCAAGGACATGCTCTACAATCGTCCCGTTCCTGCCTCTGCTGGTTACACCAGTTACCCGATGAACATCGGTGACATGCGCAACCAGGGCGTGGAAGTTGAACTGAGTTCGAACATTTTCGAGACCAACGACTTCTCTTGGAATGTCAGTCTGAATGGAACCTTCTTGAAGAATAAGATTCTGAGCCTGCATCCTGACTTGAACGGTGAACTTATCGATGGTAGCCGTATCTATCGCGAGGGCGATCCTGTTTATCAGATGTATCTCATCCACTACATGGGTGTGTTCGATGATGGAACAGGCTATGCTAACGAAGACAATGGTAGGGCTTACTATCTGGCCAAGAATACCACCGACGGAATTCTTGTGGATAGTTATGGGGATCCCATCCTTGATGTTCATGGCAATCAGGTTCAGGCTGGTCAAGTATTCGAAACAACCGATGCCAGCATGGCTTACCAGACCTATCGTCATGGTAGCGGTAACCTGATGGCTCCCTTCTTTGGCGGCCTTTCTACGGAAATCAAGTACAAGGGATTTGACTTCTCCGTACAGACGGCTTATCAGTTGGGTGGCAAGATTTACGATGGTGGCTACCAGCGCCTGATGCATGGCTTGTCGAGCGACGATGTCGGTTATGGCTGGCACAAGGACATTCTGAAGGCATGGACTCCCGACAACCGCAATACCGATGTTCCCCGTCTTGCCGAGTCTAAGGATAAATATACCAGTTACACCAGTGACCGTTGGATGACGAAGAGCAACTACTTCTCCATCAACAACATCACTTTGGGTTACACGCTGCCCCGTAAATTGACCCGCAAGGCCTTCATCGACAGCGTACGCCTCTACTGCGCAGCCGACAATGTATGGCTTATCAGTGCGCGTAAGGGTCTCGACCCCCGCGTCAGCTATACGGCTGCCTACGCAACTTCGATGTATTCAGCCCTGCGTACCGTCACTTTCGGTGTCAAGGCTACTTTCTAACACTTAAATGATTTGGAAAGCTATGAAGATAATTAAAAATTTATTCATAATGGCACTGGCTGGCCTTGCGCTGGCAAGTTGTGCCGACTTGGACACCGTGCCTATGGGCTCTACCATTACGGCAGACCAGAAAGAGGCTGCGGTGGCCCAAAATCCCGAGCGTGTGGCTGCCGGCGTGGCTGGTATTACCAGTATGTTCAGTACCTATGGAAAGGTATTAGGCGACGATTTCCACAACGACTTTGGTTATCCCTCCCTCATGCTGATGCTCGATGGCCGTGGCATGGACTTTGTGAGTGAGGACATTGGCTATAACTGGTTTTCCGGTCCTGTTACTATGATCAGTGACTGGGATATCGCCGGTGGAGCCAACGAACTTACCTGGGGTACGCTTTACAAGCAGATTTATGCCGCCAACGCATTGTTGGGAAGTGTAAACCGTGACGAACAACTCGAAGCAGATGCCGACCCTGTAGCTCAGTTCTATGTGGCTCAGGCATTGGCTATCCGTGCCTTCGACTATTTCCATCTGGCACAAATGTACCAGCAGACCTATGTAGGTAACGAGGATAAGCCTTGTGTACCTGTCATTACCGAGGAAAATGCTGCCCTTGTAGCCGAGGAAGGTTGTCCGCGTAGCAGTGTAGAGGAGGTCTATACGATGATTATGACAGACCTCTCCGACGCTATCACCATGCTAGAATCAGCTGAGGATCAGGATGTAACCCGCGATGACAAGCGCTATGTCAGCGCTGCCGTAGCTCACGGTCTCCGTGCTCGTGTGGAACTGGTGATGAACCTCTGGGCAGAGGCTGCTGCTGATGCTAAGGCTGCCATCGATGGTTTCGAAGGTGCTCCCCTCAGCATCGAGGCTGCTGCAAAACCTGGTTTCAAGGATATTGAGGAAACCAACTGGATGTGGGGTATCAAGATTGCCGAGACCGACCGTGTCGTGACTACGGGTATCTGTAACTTCCCTTCTCACATGGGTTCGCTCAATTATGGTTACGCCAGTGTGGGTGCATGGCGCCGTATCAGTGAGAAACTCTACGCCAGCATTAACAAAACCGATGCCCGCAAGGGATGGTGGCTCGACGAGAATATGAAGAGCAAGAACCTGACCAAGGCCCAGCAAAAGTATGTGAAGAACAAGGAAATTCCTGCTTATACCCAGGTGAAGTTCGCTCCCTACAAGGACGAGTTGGGTACTCCAACCAATGCCAACGACATCCCCTTGATGCGTATCGAGGAAATGTATCTCATCCAGGCTGAGGCTACGGCCATGGCTGGCGATGCCGCTAATGGCAAGACCTTGCTGATGGATTTTGTGAAGACCTATCGTGACCCCTCCTATACCACCAAGGCCGCTTCGGTTGGAGAAGTACAGTTGGCCGTATGGAACCAGCGTCGTATAGAGCTTTGGGGCGAGGGCTTGTCGTACTTCGACATTCTCCGTCTGCAACAGCCAATCGACCGCCGTGGTGCAGGTTTCGAAGAGGCTTATGTGTACTACATAGAACCTGGAGATGGTATTTTAATCTATCAGATACCGAAGGTTGAGACCGAGGCCAACAAGCAGATTGATGGTCTGAAGGATAACAACCCGATACCTTCTGTACCAGATCCTGTGCAAGAGTAAGGTTTGTTTATAGGATTTAATGACAATCAAAAGACATAGACTTATGAAAAGAATATATCAATTTGGGTTGTTGCTGATGACCACTCTGCTGATGCTTACGGCTTGCCATGACGAGAATCTCATGCGCAATGCCAAAGGCTATGGCGAGGATGGCATGCAAGTGTATTTCAGCAACGAATTGCCCGCAACTGTGACGATATCTGCCGAAGACGGCCAGTTTGTTGTGCCATTGAAGCGTATGGTGACCGAGGAGTCCTTGACGGTGGCTTTGACCGTTACACAGGAGGACGGTAGCATCTACGAAGTTCCGGGTTCTGTAACCTTTGAGGAGGGACAGGACGAGGCTGAACTCGTGGTAACCTACAATCCCGACGATGTAGTGACGGGTGAGATGGAGGAAATCACCTTGGCCATCGAAGACGAGTCGCTGACTACCCAGTATGGTGCCGCAAGCTATACCTTTAAGGTAGGCGAAAGTCCTTGGGTGGCCTACGAAGAAGTAGAGCGTGAGCCGGGTATGAGCGATGAAGACTATGAGAAGGCCTTTGATAAGGCAAATTTGGCTATCTATCGTGAGGATATTATGACAGCCTACTTTGGCGTGGACAACCTGAAGTACAAAGTTTATATAGAGAAGGATATCAAGGTGGAGAATGCCCTGAAAGCAGCTCTGGCTGAGGCTAATCCAAGTTGGGACGAAGAAAAAGTGGCAGAGGAACTGAAGAAGTCGGGCGCTGGCCGCTATCGTCTGGTAAATCCTTATGGTGAGGCCTATGAATACAATGAGGAAGGAGATTGGGATGACTCACAAGATTGGTATCTCGTAGTGAATGCAATAGATCCGAATCTCGTTTATTTGGAAACCAGCGAGCAAGGTCTAGATTGGGGCTATGGTATGCTTGTCGTTTCCAGCTATCCTGGATACTATATAGAAAATGGGTGGACTATAGAAGAGTATTATTCTCGTTGGCCAGAAGATTTTGGAACAGTTAAGAATGGTGTTATCACGATGCCAGCTAAATCTCCTCTCATATATATGCCAGGAATTTATGGTGATTTCTATCCGACAAATGCCAATAACAAGTTCGGTATTGCCTTGCCAGGCTATCCTTTGGAGGTTCCTGACTGCTCTGTGACCGTACAGCATGCTGGTACAGTAAGTTTAACTTCGGGCGACTATCAGATTGTCGCAGACTTTGCTTTCGGCGAAGATGTAGAGAAGGCTAAGTATATTATGACCGACGCTTCCGTGAGTGAGGCAGAGGCTGCCCTGATGATTACGGGTGATACGGAGGCTGGCATTGAGCCTTCGGAGGATGCCGTTGAGATTACGACTGAGACGACTCGCGTTTATATTCCTGTAACGGATGAAGGTGAGTACCGTATTACCTGTGTCACTTATGATGAAGATGGCGAAGCACAGCAGAGTGGTTCCGTTGTATTCGAGTTCGAAAAGGGTGCCAGCAGTTGGGAAGACCTGGGTGTTGGTCTTTGGGTCGATGACTTCTTGACAACACTTGGTATTGCAACTGAGTCAACGCCTTTTGAGGTGGAGATTCTGGCCAGTACGAAGAAACCAGGACTCTATCGCATCGAGAATCCCTATGCAGACTATGGTACTCCAGGCAGTAAGTATATTGAAGTGAATGCCGAAGATCCCGACCATGTGGTTGTAGATTATGTAGGTTTGTTCACAGATGAAGACTATGGATATTCTTTCGCAATCCAAAGCTATGGTTCATATTTCCTTGAGAGTTATTCTCTTGAGGACCTAATCGCTGGTGGTGCAGACTGGGCGTTCGGCCAAATGGCAAATGGCGTAATAACCTTTACGGAAGCCGAAAACTTCATTCTTTATGTTGATGGAGAATATGCAGCCGACACGAATGCAAATGGCGAATTTGCAGTCTATCTGCCAGAGGCATACGCCGCAATGCCAGTAAAGGCTCAAAAGGCTCCGGCTAAGAAACATCCTCGCTATACCATTAGTAATAAAGGTAAGAAAAGCCCCAAGACACTTGGTAAGCGTATGTTGAAGACAAATCTTAAACCTACCGTTCTTAAACGATAAGTTTCTCCTTTAACCTATACGAACAGCCCTGCATGGTCATCATGCAGGGCTGTTGTTTTGGGGTGTTTTTTTTGTTTAGAGTGTGACTCCTCCGCGCCAAATGGCCATGCCGCGTATGCCCGCCTGTTCTGCACGGGTGGGTTGTCCATTGGCTATTGCCAGAACATGCTGGACAAAGCGTGGAAGCAAGGAAGCGAGGTCGTCGCCCTCGACCAGTGTGCCGGCATTGAAATCCATCCAATGAGGCTTGTTCTGGAAGAGTGGAGTATTTGTACTAACCTTCAAGGTGGGGACGAAGGTGGCAAAGGGCGTACCGCGTCCTGTGGTGAATAGCACCATTTGGCAACCTGTAGATGCCAAAGCCGTAGAGGCTACGAGGTCGTTGCCTGGGGCACAAAGGAGGTGTAGGCCATGCCCTTGGCTTTCGGTACATTCCGACAGGCGTTGACCATAGGAGAGTACACCGCAAACGGGGCTTGAGCCTGATTTCTGTGTACACCCTAAGGCTTTTTCCTCTAAAGTGGAGATTCCACCGGCCTTGTTGCCGGGTGAAGGATTCTCGCCAACGGGCTGTCCGTGGCTGAGGTAGTATTCCTTGAAGTCGTTGATAAGACTGATGGTTTGTTGCAGCACTTCACGGCTGTTAGCGCGTTTCATGAGCAGGGTCTCGGCTCCGAACATCTCGGGGACCTCGGTCAGGATTGTGGTGCCGCCGTGCTGACAGAGCCAGTCGGAGAATACACCAAGCAGGGGATTGGCGGTAATGCCCGAGAGACCGTCGCTACCGCCGCATTTCAGTCCGATACGCAGAAGGCTAACGGGAAGTGGCTGTCGTTTCTGTTGAGCGGCATGGTGGTAGAGCTCGGTAAGCAGGCGCACTCCTTCTTCCACTTCGTCGCCTTTTATCTCCTGACAAGTCATAAAGCGGACACGCTCGGTGTCGTAGTCGCCGCACAACTGGCGGAAGGCTTCGGGTTGGTTGTTCTCGCAGCCCAGTCCTACCACCAATATGCCTCCGGCATTCGGGTGGTGAACCATATCGGCAAGGATGCGGCGTGTATTCTCGTGGTCATCGCCTAACTGTGAGCAACCATAATTATGCGGAAAGGCTACAATGGCATCCACACCATTTCCTTCGCCTAACTCCAGTTTAGTGCGCTCAGCAATCTTCTGACAGATGGCTGCCACACATCCCACCGTAGGAATGACCCAAATCTCGTTGCGGATTCCTGCCTGTCCATCGGGGCGTAGGTAACCCTCGAACAATGGACAATTGGACGATTGGACAATTTGACGATTGGGAGAACCTTCGGGCTTGATATCATCGTAGGAGAGCAATCCCGAGAGGTTGGTAGCGAGGTTGTGATGGTCCACCAGTGTACCACAAGCGATGGGTTGCGTGGCATGACCTATGGGGAAGCCGTACTTGATGACATCCTCGCCGGCTGCTATGTCGCGTAGTGCTACTTTATGCCCTGCAGGAATGTTGGGCAAATCGCTCAATGCAACCGCTACATTATCGTTTGGGTGTATCTGGAGGGTTTTCATATTAAATGTCCAATGTCGAAATTACTGTATTCATCATGCCTTGTTCCTGTATGGCTTGAAGGTCTGCGGCCAACAGGTCGGTAAGTCCGGGCACGAGGTTTAGATTCTCCTCCCAGATGAATTCGGCTGCCAGTACTCCCTCGGCGATACGACGGGTGTCTTCCGTTTGCCAGAGGTCAGTGAGTAATTGCATGATGCGTGGGTCGTCGTTGGGCGTAATGGAAACGCCGTCGGCTCGCTTGCCGCCACGATAATAGGTAACAATGGCAGCCAGTCCGAGTACGAGTCCCTTGGGCAGTGTCCCCTGTCGCTGGAGATAAGTTTTCAGTGCTGGCAGGTCGCGTGTGCGGAACTTGGGGAAAGAATTGAGCATGATGCTCGTGAGTTGGTGATCGACATAGGGATTGCAGAAGCGTTCCATCACATCGTCGGCAAAGCGGCGCAACTCGTCCTCTGGAAGATTCAGGGTAGGCAATAGTTCTTCGTACATCACTTGACGGACAAAGCGACCGATGACCTCGTGTTGACAAGCATCTCGTACGATGTCCAAGCCCGTAAGGAATGCCACGGGTGAGAGAACGGTGTGAGGACCATTGAGTAAGGTCACTTTGCGCTCGTGGTAAGGTGATTCGTCGGTCGTGAAGATGACATGAAGTCCGGCCTTGTCGGCTGGGAACTCCTTTGCCAGTTGTTCCAGTGATAAATTGGGGGCGGTCTCAATCACCCAAAGATGGAAGGCTTCGGCTTGTACGACCATTTGGTCGGCATAGCCTACGCGCTCTTGAATCGCATCGATGTCCTTGCGTGGGAAGCCTGGAACGATGCGATCGACGAGGGTGGTGCAGACATAGCATGACTGCTCGAACCACTGGCGGAAAGCCTCTGCATCAGTACCAAGTTCGTCCTTCCACAGTTCGATGTATTTGCGGATGCAGTCGATGAGGTGGTGACCATTCTGGAAAATGAGTTCGCAAGGGAAGATGATAAGTCCCTTGGATGGGTCGCCACAGAAAGTGCGGAAACGATGGTAGAGCAGTTGGGTGAGTTTTGCCGGGTAGGAGGCTGGCGGTGTGTCGCACAGGTGACAGTTCGCATCAAAGGCGATGCCGGCCTCGGTGGTATTAGAGATGACAAAACGCACATCGGGCAAGGTTGCCAATGCAAGGAAGGAATCGAAATCCGTATAGGGATTGACGGTACGGCTGACACTGTCTATCCGCTCGAGGGAGTTGACGGTCTGTCCGTCGATAAGACCTTGTAGATTGACATGGTAAAGGCAGTCCTGTTCCTGTAGGCGGTCTGCCATGCCTTGTGCGATAGGTTGTACGATAACAACAGAGGAGTCGAAATCCGTTCGCTGGTCCATTTGCCAAACAATCCAGTCGATGAACGCACGAAGGAAGTTTCCTTCGCCAAATTGTATGATACGCTCGGGGCGCTGTGCCTTGACGGCAGTCTTACTATTTAGGGGTTGCATGATTTTTAGTGAAAAGTGAGAAGAGGTTACTACCATTCCACAAGAATGCGGAATACCTTGCCTGGGGCTTCGTGCCATTGTTGCATGGCCTGAGCAGCCTTTTCGGGAGTGACCACGGCAGATATCAGTTGCTCCGTGGGACAGTCGCCACGATGCAGGTAGCGAATGACGGCACGGAAATCACTGGGGAAGGCATTACGCGAACCACGAATGTCAAGTTCCTTCTGCACAAAGAACTTGGTGGTAAGACTGACATCAGCAGGCGAATAGCCAATACAAACGATACGACCCGTGAAGGCCACTTCGTTTACCGCCGTCTGATAGGTTACGGGGGCACCTACAGCCTCGATTACCACATCGGGACCATTGCCATCGGTCAGGCGTTGGAGTGCTTCATGAATATTCTCTGTGCCGGAATTTACCGTAGCCGAGGCACCGAGTTGGCGCGCAAGAGCCAATTTTTCGTCGTCGAGGTCCATGGCAATGACCGTAGCACCACGCAAGGAAGCGCGCACAATGGCACCTACACCAATCATACCACAACCAATAACCAACACGGTATCCGAATCTGTAACCTGACCACGATCGACGGCATGGAAGCCAACGCTCATAGGTTCTATCAAAGCTACATCACGCAAAGCGAGACCATCGGCAGAGATAATTTTCAGCCAAGGTACGCAGATGTATTCGCGCATGGCGCCATGGCGCTGCACACCCAATGTCTCGTTGTGTTGGCAGGCATTTACGCGACGGTTGCGACAACTGGGGCATGTACCACAAGCGGTATAGGGGTCAACCGTGACGGTTTCGCCTACACGAATCGTTGAGGGTACACTTTGTCCAACTTGCTCCACCGTGGCTGAGATTTCGTGACCTGGGATGACAGGCTTCAAAGCCATTCCATTGCGTCCCCGGAAGGTGTTGAGGTCGCTGCCGCAGAAGCCCACATAGCGCAGGCGCAAAAGCACCTCGTCGGCAGCAGGTTCGGGCATGGGCAAATCGATGACCTCTAACTTATAGGTGTCTGTAATTTGTAATGCTTTCATATTTATTCGTATAAAAAGAACATTCTATCCATCATCTGCCATTTCTCATCGCTCGTAGCTCCTTCACGACATTGTTGGAACATAGCCATATAGTCCTCCCACTCTAGTTGGCGTGGCAAGGTAGCCAAACGCGCCATGGCAGCGTCCCAATCAAAATCAAGCGGCGTTTCCACTATCATAACAAGGCGTGTGCCGAGAATGTAGATTTCCATCTCCAGAATCCCAACTTCACGAATACCGTCACGAATCTCCTTCCATGATTGCTCACAGGAGTGGCGACGACGGTATTCGGTAATCAGCGCAGGGTCGTCTTTCAGGTCCATGGTCTGTACATAGCGTTTTACGGCTATGCCGTGTGTCTTTTGTCTATATCCTTCAGTATTCATGCTTTACTTAATTTATAACTCCAATATCCATATATAGTGATGAAGAAGAAACTGAGCAACGGCAGCACGAATGACACATTGACGGCTGGCCAGCCCAGAATCTCATGCTGGTCGATTATCATGCCCTGCAAAGGAGGCATCAATGCACCACCCACAATGGCCATGACTAAGAACGCGGCACCTAACGAGGTGTCCTCACTGGATACATTCTCCAGTGCGATACCGTAGATGCTGGGGAACATGATGGACATGAACAGGCTGATGGCTACCAGACAATAGAGCCCCGCCATACCCTCGATGCAGATGGTTCCTATGGTACAGAGTGCGGCGCATACGCCAAAAGTACCAAGTAAGAACCGCGTATTGATGTATTTCATGATGTATGTGCCCAAGAAACGCCCGACAAGGGCCAAGGACATGGCGCAGATGTTGTAACGCTGAGCCGTGGCTTTGTTGATGCCAAGGTGGTCGGCATACTGGATGATGAAAGTCCAACACATAATCTGTGCCGCCACATAGACCACTTGTGCCAGGACGCCATTGCGATAGATGCGATTGTTCCAAAGCCGTTTTAAGGTTTCGCTTGTGCTTCCTTGCTCGCCATCGTTCTTCAGGTTGGGCATCTTGGTCAGTGCGATAAGAATGAACATGAGCAATACGACCAGACCGATGGCAACATAGGGGTCGCGGATGACGGCTAAGTCGTGCAGACGAATGCTGGCCTTCTCAGTTGTATCGAGCGTGTGATAAATGATTTGTCCTGCAGCATCGCGCTTGTCGGAAATGAGATTGGGCAGAACTATGAAAGAGGCCACCGCCATTCCCGATAGTGAGCCTATGGGGTTGAAGGCTTGTGCGAGGTTGAGTCGGCGTGTGGAGTTCTCTTTGGCTCCTAATGACAAAATGAAAGGATTGGCGCTGGTCTCGAGAAACGCCAGACCAAAGGTGAGAATGTAAAGCGATATGCAGAAGAATGTGAATTGCTGGAACTGGGCTGCCGGAATGAATAGGAAGGCTCCAGTAGCATATAGACCTAAACCGATGAGTACTCCCACCTTGTAGGAATAACGGCGGATGAAGAGTGCCGCAGGTATAGCCATAGTAGCATAACCGCCATAGAAAGCAAACTGTATCATGGAGGCTTTGGCTGCCGATAGCTCCATCAGGGTCTGGAACGCAGCCACCATCGGGTTGGTAATGTCGTTGGCAAATCCCCAGAGAGCAAAAAGCGAGGTAATGAGGATGAAGGTGAGTAGGTAACGATGCTCGACTAAAGGTGATTCGCTATGGGGTCGGATGTTTGTTTTCAGGTGGTTCTTCATAGTGTCTTAGATGACTTAAGGTCTATTCGCTCATGTTCTTGATGTAAGGCAATTCGGGCAGATGGTCAAAACCATAGAACTGACAAGCGTTCTCGCCAAGGAAAAGTTGTTTCTCGTGGTCGGTCAGTTCTGTGGACTTGGTGACGAAATCGTAGGACATGCGATAGGTGATGGCCGTGATGGTGCGCGGATAGTCGCTTCCCCACATCAGTTTCTCCATTCCCACCAGTTCGGCGGCTTCCTTTATGGCACGAATGGCAGAGGGGAAGGGATAGAACTCGCTATTGTAGAGCCATGTAATGCCACCTGACTCAATGCGGACATTCTCGTTGCGTGCCAATAGCATTTGCCTGTGCCAGCTTTCGTTCTTCCAGGGAGCAATTTGTGGCGGTTCTGCCATTCCCATGTGACCGACAGCAATACGCAAATGCGGGCATTCGCTAATGACTTCCTGTAATTCTCCCACTTGTTCATCACCATCTTTCAAGGTGATGGAAAGGAACTTGCCGTTGTCCTCCAGGAGATGGAACATACGCATCATTTCCGGGTCGGTCAGCCGACGGCCTAACAACCGATGCCCAGGAATGGCAATACCATGAAAGCGCTGGTTGGTGATGAGCGTTGAGGCTTGTTCAAGAAAACCGTCATGCAGATAATCCACCATACCACATACACGGAAACGGTCGGGATATCGCTGGCTGACTTCTGCCAGATAGTCGTTTTGCAAGCCGTCGATGAATTCCTGTACCACTACGGCTGCCCCCACTTGGGCATAGTCCATATTCGACAAGAACACTTCTGCGGAGTTACGGCCATCAATCATAAAGGGCGGAAGCATCTGTCGCTCCTCGCCCCAAAACTGAGAACGGCTACCGTTGTTCTCGACAGTATATGGCTCTCCAGCAGCGGCAGGCTTGTTTGTGCGGATGGCCTTGCCGTTCCATGCTGTATCTTGTCGGAGCCACAAGTGGCTATGTGCGTCGATTATCATGTGTTCTTCCATGTCAGTCGCATAGCCGGACCGATGATATTTTGTACCTCGTGAACCAATTCCTTGTCAACGGGTTCAGCAATGAATGCGAGATTGCGACGGACATTGTCGGGGTTTGCTGAAGAAAACAGGGTAGAGGGAATGTGTGGATTGCTGACGGCAAACTGCATGGCCAATCGCTCTATGGGGTATCCTTTTTGACGGCAATGTTCCGTAGCTTTGCGACAAGCCTCTATCAACGGTTTTGGAGCAGGATGCCACTGGGGAATCCCTCGTTCGGAGAGCAAGCCCATCGAAAGGGGAGATGCGTTGATGAGTCCGATGCCATGTTGCTCGAAGTAATCGAGATGGTCTGCTAACGCATCATCGCAGAGACAGTAGTGGCAGAAGTTCAGGACGGTTTCCACCATTCCCTTTGGGGTATGGTCGATGACCCAGCGCAGATTGTCCAATTGCAGGTCTGTGATACCGACATGACCTACCAAGCCCTTCTCTTTCAGTTCCACTAGGGCCGGCAGTGTTTCGTCTGCCACCTTCTGAAGACCGCCTGGTAATGAGGCCTGAAATTCGATATCATGAACATGTATGAGGTCGATATAGTCGACGCCCAACCTTTCCATGCTTTCGTCAACACTTTCCTGTGCCCGTTTTCCGCTATAGTCCCAGGTGTTTACCCCGTCTTTGCCATAGCGTCCAACTTTGGTGGAAAGGATGTATTTGTCGCGTGGAATCTGTCGGAGCGCCTTGCCCAAAACGGTTTCAGCCTTATAGTGCCCGTAGTAGGGTGATACATCGATGAGGTTCATACCACCTTCTATCGCTGTAAACACGGCCTCGATGGCTCTTCCTTCGTCAATGTCGTGGAATACGCCCCCCAGTGATGAAGCACCGAAACTCAAGGCTGAAACTTCTAACCCTGTTTGACCCAGTGCGCGTTTCTCCATTTTGTACATATCTTAAGAATGTAATAGAGCGTAAATGCTTATCATTTCAACATGGCAAGCGTTTCCTGTAGTGCAGCAATCTTACTCTGTGCGTCAGCCAGTTTCTTGCGTTCCAGTTCAACAACCTGTGCAGGAGCGTTCTGTACGAAACGCTCGTTCTGCAGTTTTTTCTCGATGCCAGCCATGAAGCCCTGAAGACGCTTAATCTCGGCTTCTGCCTTGGTTGCCTCTGCTTCAGTATCGATAAGGTTCCCGAGGGGTACGGCATATTCCTGTGTGCCGACCAAGAATGACTGTGAACCTTCGCTCTTCTTCTCCTTACAGCAGATTTCGCTGAGGTTGGCCATCTTTTTTATGATGGGATGGAGCGTGGCGAGCGGAGATTGTTGTGTGGTAACTACCTCGAGCGTGAGCGATTCCTTTTGTGCAATGTTCTTGGAGTTGCGTACGGCACGCACACCACTGATAACCTGCTTAGCCTGTTCGTAGAGATTGAGCAACTGGCGGTCGGAATCGGTGAGAGCCTCAACCTTCAACGGATGAACCATGATGCTGTCACCTTGCTTTCTCTCTTCCAGAGCCTGCCACAATTCTTCGGTAATGAAAGGCATGAAGGGATGGATAATCTTCATTAGCGTCTCGAAGATGTCGAGCGTCGCTTGAAGGGTCTTGCGGTCGATGGGCTGCTGATAAGCAGGCTTTATCATCTCGAGATACCAGCCCGAGAACTCGTCGGTGAAGAGTTTGAAGGCTGCCATCAAGGCTTCAGAGAGACGGTACTTTTGGAAAGAGTCTTGGATTTCGGCTCCTGTCTCGCGTATCTTTGCCTGCATCCATTGTACGGCGTTGGCATTGGTCTCAGAATATTCGGAATTATCAGCAATCTCCCATCCCTTAACAAGTCGGAAGGCATTCCAAATCTTGTTGCAGAAGTTGCGGCCTTGCTCGCAGAGTGCCTCGTCGAAGAGGATGTCGTTTCCGGCAGGAGCAGCCAGCATCATACCCATGCGTACGCCATCGGCGCCAAAGCGCGCAATGAGGTCGAGTGGGTCGGGACTATTACCGAGAGATTTGGACATCTTGCGGCCAATCTTGTCGCGTACGCTACCCGTGAATTAGACATTGCGGAAGGGCATCTTACCTTCGTATTCGTAGCCAGCCATAATCATGCGGGCTACCCAAAAGAAGATGATGTCGGGACCTGTTACGAGGTCGGC
>JAGCYD010000060.1 GCA_017960985.1 Bacteroidaceae bacterium | reverse complement strand
GGCAAAGTCGCCATGCACATATTGGCACAGGCTTATCGTCCTTTGCTGTCCGTCCATCACCTCGTAGGGCACATCGGCAGCCTTGTCGCGCTCTGCCCAGTACATCACATTCAGGGGGAAGCCCGCCTTGACCGTAGTAATCACGGCATTGCGCTTCTTCTCGTCGTAGATAAACTCGCGCTGATAGGGCGGACGGATGTCCAACTGACCGCCAAAACCTCTTACGCCTTGTTCCTCGTTGTCCTCGTACCCCTTTGTCAGGTCGCGGACGGTTACTTTCCTTAATGTTATTTCCATGATATTATTGCTTTCTGCGAATGAAAATTCTTTGATAAGTCATTTTTGCATTGTCGTCGGCGTCAGTAATATATGGTATTTGTACACGCCATGTTCTGTCAGCCTTCTTATATTTGTTCATTTTCTCTGATGTAGGAAGCTTAAAAAATGTACATCTATTTAAAGCCCACTCTATATCATGACTTCTCCATATAATCTCAAATTGGTCTGGGTTGTATTTATCAATAAAAGTAATTGGAACACCCATTACACCATTATAATCACAAGGAATATCATCTACTTTGCCAACATCTATAGCATCATAATTATCATATTTAGGGTATTCCTCTGGTGTATAGGTTCTCCAAAGGACTAATTCTTCATGGCGTTTTTTGGTATCGAGATTCGTAAACCAAATAATGTTTCCGAACTTTGCTACTTTTCGATTCTCACGAATCACAACATTCCCTCGCTCAAAGGTATCTGGCACATAAAACTCTTTTGGTGCATTATAACCCAGCCATATTTTATTTTGTCCAAACAAAGGGAATATTTCCTTATAATTAACAGCATTCATATTCCCAATTATCAAGAACTTCTTGTCGTATTTAATAAGTTGTGCCACATATTCGCGGAACAAGGAGAACGGGGGATTGGTGCAGACAATATCCGCCTGTTTCAGCAATTCGATACACTCCGAGGAACGAAAGTCTCCGCTGCCCTTGAGCAGGGAAAGCACATTCTTGTCGTTCTTTATCAGGTACTGCACATCGGCAAGGTTTACCACGCCGTCGCCGTTTACATCCGTCACCTCGCTAATCTCCACCTTGTAGGCAATCTTCTTCGGTTCGTCGGTAAAGTCGCCAAAGTCGAGCATCAACTCGTCGCCCTGCACGGGTGAGCCATCGTAACAGGTGGCGATGAGTTTCTTCAAGCCCAGCGCGTTGAAGTTCAGCGCAAAATACTTGAAGAAGTTGCTTTCGTAGGGATCGTCACAATTACACAGCACCACCTTATCGCGGAAATGCTCGCGATAGTGGCGCAGTTCGTTCTCGATATCGACGAGTTGCGTATAAAACTCGTCCTTCTTTGCCTCCTTGGCGGCATTGAGGTTTTTGTTTGCCATGCGCTATGCGTCTATGGCGTTGCTCATCTTCGGAGGAGCAGGCAAGTGTAGAACACAAAAGAAGCATGAACGATATTCTCATCCATGCTCTAAGGCTCTACCACAAGCCTACTAAACCAGATAAGTCACGCCCATGCTTACGCATAGACGCTTGCAACTTATTCTTTCGGTTTAGTTTCTCTGTGAATGTGGTAGATTCTAGAGCAATCCGAATAACAGCAAACGCGTGTTAATATTCCATTAAGGTACTGGCAAGGGGCACGCTTGTCCACATGTCAGCATGGGGCAAAGTTACGAAAACAAAAAGAAAAAGCAAAGGGAAAAACGAAGGGATTTTATACCCCCGTCAAATCAACACTAATGATTTGCAAAATCAACGGTAATGATTTCGAAATTTAATACTAATGATTTCATGAATCAACGGTGTTGATTTTTGGACGAGACAATATTGATTTTTGAGGGCATAGTTGAGGGGGTGTTGAATTACTATGTACAAGCCCGTATTTATTGTGCCGACAACAGTATTTCACTGCTTTAGATTTTGTATTCTGCAAGGTTTTCACTATTTTTGCCCCACATAATGAGACTTATCATCGACATAGGGAACAGTAGAGCGAAGGTGGCTGCCTTTGAGGGAGGAGAACCTGTAGAACTCTTCGTGACCGACCATAGCTTGAAGGGCTTAAGGGAGTTCGCCTGGCGGACAGGATGCCAGAACGGCATCTTCTCGACAACAGCAAGGATGACCGAGGAGGGCATCAAGGAACTGGAGTCGGTGGGCTTCCCCATCATGCAACTAACGGGCGAAACACGGGTGCCCGTAGAGGTGACTTACCACACGAAGGAGACGCTGGGAGCAGACCGCATTGCGGGCATTGTCGGGGCACGAAGCCTGAAACCCGAAGGCAACTTGCTGGTTATCGATAGCGGCACCTGTCTGACCATCGACTTCCTGGATGCCGAGAATCACTATCAAGGGGGGAATATCTCGCCCGGAGTGGAGATGCGTCTGCGAGCCATGCACGAAGGGACTGCCCTATTGCCGCTCATCGACCGCGAAGGTGAAGTGCCGAAACTGGGTTACGATACGGCTACGGCTCTGCGAAGTGGTGTCATCATAGGCATGACGCACGAAATCGAGGGCTATATCCGCCAGTTCAGGGAAAAATATCCGCAGCTTTCAGTTTTTTTAACGGGCGGAGACGCTTTTCATATAGATATGTCAGAAGAAAATTGTATCTTTGCAGACAAATTCCTCGTTTTACGAGGACTTAACCACATTTTGGCATACAATATATGATTCCAATAAAGAGGCTGTTAAGCCTTGTCTTAACTACATTTATCGTCAGCAGCCTGACGGCTCAGACTAACGGCAGCAATTCGTCGTACTCGCGCTTCGGACTCGGTACGCTCAACGACCAGTCGCAGGGCTTCAACCGAGGCATGGCGGGTGTGGCACAGGGTTTCCGCGAGGGTACACAAGTGAACTTGAAGAATCCCGCATCCTATTCGGCCATCGACTCGCTGACCTTCCTGTTCGACGCTGGCATGAGTATGCAGATGGGGCGTTTCGTGGGACAGACGGCATCAGGGCATACGGCAAGTACGCGCGCCTTCAATGCTTCGCTGGATTATGTAACCGCAGGCATGCGCATCGTGAAAGGACTGGGATTGTCCTTCGGTTTCCTGCCCTACTCGAGCATCGGCTATAACTTCACAGTGGTCTCTCCCGTCACCAATGCGGTGTCGCCGACGGCCATCACCTCGAAGACAACCTATACGGGCAACGGAGGATTGCACGAGATGTATCTGGGTATCGGCTGGCGACCCTTTGCCGACCTGAGCATCGGTGCCAACATCGGTTACCTGTGGAGCGAATACAGCCATAGCCTCACGCAGAAATTCTACGAGGACGGCACGGCTTCATCGACCTACAACACGCAGAACTCGGAATGGTCGAGCGACATCAAGACCTACAAGATAGACCTCGGTGTGCAGTACCCCGTAAGACTCAACAAGGACAACTTGCTGACACTGGGTGCAACGGCAAGCATCGGACACCGCATCGGCAACGATGTGCAACTGATTCGATATACCAGTCAGGGCGACACGCTGAGTAGCAAGACCTCCAATGCCTTCGACCTGCCCTACAGCATCAGCGCTGGTGTGGCTTGGAACTACAAGAACAAACTGACCTTGGGAGCCGACTATACCCAAGAGATGTGGAGCGGATGCAGGGTGCCCGTGTCCAGAACGACAAACGAAGGTACGGAAATCGTCGTATCGACCAACGAATACAAGAATCGCCACCACATCGCCGTGGGTGCCGAGTATATGCCCCACCCCACAGGGCGCAAGTACGGCGACCGCATCCGCTACAAGTTGGGTGCTTCCTACAGTTCTTCCTACATCAAGGTGAACGGCCACGACGGGCCAACGGAATACGGTGTGACGGCTGGTGTTGCACTGCCCATCAGTGTGTCCACCCGTTCACTTATCAATGTTTCCGTGGAATGGATGAAACGCACGCCCAGCGTCAGCAGCCAAATCAAGGAGAACTACTTCATGGTACATCTGGGCATCACCTTCAACGAACGCTGGTTTGCGAAGTGGAAACTGCAGTAGCCTTGAAGGATTGAAAGATTTAAGGATTGAGAGATTGAGAGATTTAAGAATTTCTTTCCCCTGCCTGATTCTTACGCTGGTCTTGCTTTGCTTCGCCTGCACCGATGACCGCGAGACACTTGCCGCCATCGGCGAGAACGACTCGACGGCATTCATGAGGTCGCGAGGCATCAGCACACTCATTTCCGATTCGGGTATCTTGCGATATAAACTCGTGGCAGAGGAGTGGGACATCTACAACAATACACACCCTTCTTCGTGGAAGTTCATGAAGGGACTGCTGATGGAGCGGTTCGACGAGAGTTTCCATATCGACCTGCATGTACAGGCGGACACGGCATACCTGCACGAACAACGGCTGTGGGAACTGCGCGGCAGGGTGGTCATCCGCAATATCGAGGGAACGCTGTTCCGCACCGAAGAACTGTTCTGGGACATGAACGAGCACCAGATGTGGAACACCAAATACATGAAAATAACGACGACCGACGAGGAACTGGAGGGCACGGACTTCCGCTCGAACGAGCAGATGACCGACTACTATGTTTCGAACTCCATCGGGGCTTTCCCCGTGGACAAGGTGGAGAAGGAAAGCGAAGAAGCCCTCAAGGACACGGCGGCAGCAATAGCCGCCACCGAATCGGCGGTGCCTGACAAAACGACAAAAAACAAAAAGAAATCATGATATTCATTATTGGCTGCCTTATCGCATTGTTAATCTCCGCCTTTTTCTCTGGGATGGAGATTGCCTTCGTGTCGAGCAGCAAACTGCGCGTGGAGATGGACAAGGCCAACAAGGAGGGTTTGACATCGCGCATACTCAGCGTATTCTATGCACATCCGAACAACTTCATATCGACCTTACTCGTGGGCAACAACATTGCCCTCGTAGTGTATGGTATCATGATGGCGCAGATTATCGACCTCTACATCCTGCAACCGACAGGATTACAGGACCACGGGGCTTTGCAACTGGCTATACAGACCATCGTCAGCACCATCATCGTGCTGGTGACGGGAGAGTTCCTGCCCAAGACCATCTTCCAACTGAATCCCAACGGCATGATGAACGCCTTTGCGTTTCCTGCCTACTTTTTCTATATCCTCCTCTACCCCATCAGCCACTTTACAAGCACGCTGTCGAAAGCCTTTCTCGCTATGGTGGGTGCGCGGGTACAACCCGTGAAACAGGAGCGAACCTTCTCGAAGGTGGACCTCGACGACCTGATACAGCGCAACATGGACGATGTGGACGAGAGCGAAATCAATGAGGAGGTAAAGATTTTCCAGAATGCGCTCGACTTCAGCAACACCAAAATACGCGACTGTATCGTGCCGCGAACGGAGATTGACGCGGTGAGCATCGACACACCACTGGAAACGCTGAAAAATCGCTTCATCGAGAGCGGACGCTCGAAGATTGTGGTGTTCCGTGAGGACATCGACGATATCGTAGGTTTTGTACATTCGAGCGAGATGTTCCGACTGAAGCCTAATGCCAACTGGACGAAAAGCATACGCGAAATCCCCATCGTGCCCGAGACCATGACGGCACAGAAGGTGATGAAGAGCCTCATGCAGGAGAAGAAATCGATGGCGGTGGTCGTGGACGAGTTTGGAGGCACGAGTGGTATTGTGACCCTCGAGGACCTCGTGGAGGAAATCTTCGGCGAGATTGAGGACGAGCACGACAGCAACAAATATATCGCCAAGGAACTGGGCAACGACGAGTACCTGTTGTCTGCCCGTCTGGAGATTGAGGCACTGAACGAGCGGTTCGGCCTCGACCTGCCCGAAAGCGAGGAATACCTGACACTGGGTGGTCTTATCCTTCACGAATACCAGAGTTTCCCGAAACTCAACGAGGTGGTGAAGTTCGGCCAATGGGAATTCAAAATCGTGCAAAACACAACAACGAAGATAGAACTTGTACGCCTGAAAGTCGTGAAATAATTTGTATTTCGTAACTCGTAATTCATATTTATTTTATATCTTTGCGTGCTAATGTGAGAAGCAAACAATAACAATCAAACATAATACAATGGCAACATTACAGAAAATCAGAAGCAGGGGCACCATCCTTATCCTCATACTGGGTCTCGCCCTGTTTGCCTTCATCGCGGAGGAATTGGTTCGTGCCCTTTCCTCAAGCCGTAACGCAAGCCGTCAGGTGATTGGCGAGGTTTACGGCGAGAATGTAAACTATCAGGAGTACAACGAACTCGTTGATGCTTATGAGAATGCCGTGAAACTGAACAACGGCAACCAGAACCTGACCGAGGCTCAGTCCATTCAGATTCGCGACCAGGTTTGGAACGAGTATGTCGGCGAGAAAATTATCGAGCACGAGGCTAAGGCTTTGGGCCTGAAGGTGACGGATGCCGAGTTGCAAAGTGTCATCAACACGGGTTCAAGCCAGATTCTGCGTCAGACACCTTTCGTGAACCAGCAGGGCAACTTCGATGTAAACTCGCTGAACCAGTTCCTAACCAGTTACAACGAGATTATGGAGAATGCCGAATATCCTGCTGAGCAGAAGGAAATGGTGGCTTCGTACTACAAGTACTGGCAGTTTGTGGAGAAGCAGGTGCGCAACGAGATACTGGCACAGAAGTACCAGTCGCTGTTGATGGGTTGCCTGCGTCCCAACACGGTTAGCGCCAAGGCTGCCTTCGAGGCTCACAACAACGAGACGGACATCCTGTTGGCTGCCATACCCTACACAAGTATCAAGGACAGCGAGGTAGAGGTTAGCGACAAGGAACTGAAGGCCAAGTACGAAGAGCAGAAGAAGCAATATCCGACACGCTACGATATGCCCGAAGAGGCACGCGATATCAAATACATTTTGGTAACTGTTACGGCAAGCGAGGCCGACAAGGCTGCGCTGACGGAGGAAATGAAGGAGTATGCAACGGCACTGGAACAGGGCGAGAACCTGGCCAACATCGTTCGCGAGGCTCACTCTTCTATCGCCTACAACGGAGTGCCCATGAGCCGCAAGGCTTTGCCTGCTGACATTGCCTCAATCGTGGATAGTGTTGCTCCCGGCAGCATCGTTGGTCCTACGACCAGTCCTGACAACACGATGAATGTCGTGAAGTACATCGCCAAGGTACAGCAGCCCGACTCGGTTCAGTACCGCACTATCTCTGTGCCCGGCACTGATGCACAGGCCGTACAGCGTGCCGATAGCATCCTGACCGCACTGAACGGCGGCGCCGTTATCGACAGTATCGCCAAGCGTTACAATCAGGCAGCACAGGAGATGTGGCTGACTTCGGCACAAATCGATGGCGCTACATTGAGGGACGACGACAGGAGGTTTGTCGAGACGGCTCTCAATACACCCGTTGGTTCTTACCGCAAGTTGGAAGTTTCTGGTGGCAACATCATCATGAAGGTGAGCGACCGCCGCAACATCATCGACAAGTATGATGTGGCTATCATCAAGCGCCCCATCGACTTCAGCGAGGATACACACAACAAGGTATGGAATGACCTGAGCGAGTTCATTGCCGCCAACCCAACACAAGCCGACATCGAGGCTAATGCTCCGCAGAAGGGCTACACGGTAATGACAAACGAATATATGACGGCAGGTAGCCACTATGTAGCCAATGTACACGGCACGACGGATGCTCTGCGCTGGATATTCAAGGAGGATACCAAGATTGGCGCTGTCTCTGAACTGTATGAGGCTGGTAATGCCAACGACCAGTTGCTGGTTGTGATGCTGACCGGTATTCACAAGAAGGGCTGGCGTAGCCTTGAGGACGAGGAACTGAAGCAGTTCATCTCCGAAGAGGTCATCAAGGACAAGAAGGCTGACATGATTCTGGCAAAGATAAAGGACGCCAAGAACCTGATGGACATCGCAAAGGTACAGGGTGCCGTGCAGGATACCATCTCGCAGATCACCTTCTCCTCACCCGCATTCGTCATGAAGACGGCTTCCACCGAGCCTGCACTGAGCGGTGCTGCTACAGGTGCAAAGATGGGACAGTTCGTCAATGGCATCAAGGGTAACGGCGGTATCTATAGTTTCGTCGTGATTAAGAAGAAGCCGCTCGATGCACAATTCGACGCCAAGCAGGAGAATGTACAGTTGTCATCTGTCTATATGCGTAGCCTCAACCTGCTGATGCCCACGCTGGCACGCAAGGCCAAGATAACGGACAACCGTTACAAGTTCTATCAGTAAGCACACACGCTAAATATTGAACTCCCGTGGCGCGGAACCGAATGTTCCGCGCCACTTCTTTTTATCCCACAGAAAAGCACGCGGTCTGTCTATCAATACAAATCCCTTACGCGCGCGTTCCTTTATATATAATATAAAATAAGTATAGGGGAGAACCTCTATGACATTACAGGACATAAAACAAGCAGTGCCGCCCCAATCGGGACGGCACTGCAATCTTATCGTGGAATTACGATTAGTTGTTTTCGGGACGCAACTGACTAACCACACCGGCTGTGCGCCACATTTCGCTGTCGCGCAATGCTGCCAGTTCCTTCTCCAAACCTACACGATAGTCGGGCTTAGAGTTAGCGTCGATAGAAATCTGAGCCTCGTGACCGCTCTTGACCCTTGCATACAACTTCTCTACGACGGGCTTGATGGCATCGTGGAACGGGCCCATCCAGTCGAGAGCACCACGCTGTGCAGTTGTAGAGCAGTTTGCATACATCCAGTCCATACCCTTTGCTGCGAACAAAGGCATCAGGCTCTGGGTCAAATCCTCAACAGTCTCATTGAAAGCATCAGAAGGAGTATGTCCGTTCTCACGGAGCACCTCGTACTGAGCCAGCAACAGACCCTGGATAGCGCCCATCAGAGAGCCGCGCTCACCGGTAAGGTCGCTGATAGCCTCGCGCTGGAAGGTGGTGCTGAACAGATAGCCTGCGCCAATACCGATACCGAAGGCCAGCG
>JAGCYD010000059.1 GCA_017960985.1 Bacteroidaceae bacterium | reverse complement strand
TCAAACTCTTCATTGTATATCCTTTTTTCGTATTTTATCTCTGTAAAAACAGGGAGTTTCCAAATACCGAATATTTTATAGTCGAACCTGACCGAACTCTATTACGTAAACTCTTCGCCTGGATGTCTAAATCCTTACTGCTTTCTGTCTGTGGCAATATGTCAATGAACTAATTTTGCGCCCCTATTTCTGAAACGCGAATGCAAAGGTACAACAACTTTACTTACCCACCAAATTATCTTGTGACTTTTTTGCAAAAAACTTCAAATTTCTCCAATGCATCGCTTAAAATCGACCTCGGGCAGGCCAAATTAATCCGCAAAAACTCATTTCTGGCAGGGTCATAGACATCCCCGGCCGTAAACCAAATGTGTGCCTGGCTACGCAGAATCGCCTCTAATTTCGTCGACGAAAAACCTAATATCGAGCAGTCAATCCATACCAAATAAGTACCTTCAAGATGCGTAACAGGAATCTGCGGAAGTCTATTTGCGAAGAAATCACACAGGAATTTGTAGTTGCCATGCAGATAAGAGAGTAATTCCTCCAACCACACTTCACCCTCGGGAGAATAGGCTGCCTGAAGGGCCTCCACACCAAACGGGTTGACATCGCAGGTCTCATTTATATTTATACCTTTATCTATTATCGCGCGTACGCGCGCATTAGCAACCGTGATATTGGCTATCTGCAGCCCGGCAATATTAAAACTCTTACTGGGCGAGGTGCAGACAGCACTCTGATTGGCAAAATCCGGCTTCAGACTGGCAAATGGTGTGTAATGGAAGCCAGGCATGACTATCTCATTGTGAATCTCATCACTGATGACAAACACATCGTGACGAAGGCAGATATCGCCGATACGAGTTAATTCCTCACGCGTCCACACGCGCCCGGCTGGATTATGAGGGTTGCAAAGTATAAATACCTTGACACCCTTTTCTACTATTTTTCGTTCAAAGTCATCGAAGTCGATGCGATAAGTCTGGTCCTCATAAATCAGAGGATTGGCGACCAATTCACAACCGGCATTGCGTATGCACGAATAAAAACAGTTATAAACGGGTGTCTGCACCATGACCTTATCACCCTTTTGAGTCAGTGACTGCAAAATGGCGGCGATAGCTGGCACCACGCCAGAGGTATAAAGGATATGTTCCCGTTGCATAGTCCAGCCATGCCTACGACTGAACCAGTTAATAATGGCATCATAGTACGATTCCGGGACACGCACATAGCCAAACACGCCATGTTCCACCCGCTTCCGCAAGGCTTCGATGACACAAGGGGCGGTCTGGAAATCCATATCTGCCACCCATAGGGGCAGGAGTTCGGGGTCTGGACATGTATCCCATTTCACAGTGTTTGTACCTCGACGAGGTATGATTTTGTCAAAGTCGTATTGCATTTCCAAAAGGAGTTAAAGAGAAGTTAAAAAGAAGCTAGAGAGGTCGGGGGGGGGTACTACTTGGATTGTACAATCGGCAGGTGCTTTTTGGTTGGCATCGATGATTATCTCACCAACCGTGCCACGAACAAGGATGGAACCCGAAGTTGGATTCTTGATACTATGCACCGGGCCGTTGATAGTAGCATGGATAGTGCTATACTCAAAGGCTAGATTGCAATCCGCCCCCATTGTGCAGTCTTCCATGACAAGGTTCTCGCAGTAGCATAAAGGTTGCTCACCCGTAATATGGCATCGTACAAGTTTCAGGTTCTTTGCATACCAGCCTAGATACTCACCATTTATCTCCGAGTCGTAGATGGATACATTCTCCGATTCCCACAAAGCATCTTTAGAATTCAGCAGGGCATCATGGATTTCCACATTGCGACTGTACTGAAACGAATAGTTACCTTCCTGATGGTAACGATTGATATAAACATCGTTGGTGTGCATGCCCAAATAGTCGGCATTCTCGACGCGACAGTCCTCAATGCGTACACCGTCGCAGTCCCATAAGGTTTCCTCGGCCTTGGTAAACACGCAATCCTTCATGTCGATATTCCTCATGCGACGGAACATCTTTGGGGCTTCCACACGACATCCTCGCATCACTACATCACTGCTGTACCAGAGTGACGAACGCGAACTCTCGACAAACAAGCAATCCGTAATACGGAAACCACGGCATTCCCAGAACACATATTTACCTTCAAAGCGACATCGCTCTGCCTCGATGTTATAGGTCTCCTTGATGGCGGACTCACCCAGATGAATTGTAACATCCTCCAATCTCAAGTCATGTTCACAATAGAGGGGGCGTTCACCACCAAATTCTTCATGCTTTATTAGTTTCATAATGGGAGTCATGGTAAATAATGTAGGAATATATGGAATTTATGGGTTTTTTATTTTTATTTTCTTGAATCTTAGGCGCAAGAGGAACATAAGTCCACGGACGGTGAGTTCCAGACACATGGCCAGCCATACGCCCCGAAGCCCCATTGTGCGCGCCAAAATGGCAGCCAAAGGTATGCGTACAAGCCAGATACTACTCAAATTCATCACACAGGGTATCAAGGTATCACCCAGTCCTACGAACACGCCATACGCCACAATCGAAGCAGCATACATCGGCTCGGCAAATGCTTCGATACGCAGGGCAACGATGCCTTCTGCCCGTACAGCCAAATCGGGAGTCATCATCTGCATCAGCTCGGGAGCAGCCCAATACATGACCACACCCAACAGGGTCATTATCCCCACACCTATACCGACGGTCAATATCGAGAACGAGCGTATCAGGTCTTCTCTCCGCGCCCCATAACTCTGCCCTATCAGCGTAGTGGCAGCATCACCGATACCAAATCCAGGCATGTAGCATAAACTTTCCACCACTACACCGATGGTATTGGCCGCAATAGCCACGGCTCCCAATGGTGCCACAATGATTGTACTGACAATTTGTGCTCCACAGAAGATAACATGCTCCACAGCCATGGGGACTCCTATCTTCAAACTCCGCCTGATAATTAAAGATTGAAACTTGAAGACTCTTAGTCGAGTCAAGCAGTGAAGCCAAGCAGAAAACTGAAAGTCTTTTCCTATCAAGCGCAATTCGGGACTACGGGTAATCAAATAGAAGAAACTACATGCAGTAGTGATAATCGCAGAAATGGTGGTAGCAAGTGCCGCACCTACTACACCCCATAGTGGAATGAGAAGGAGGTTAAACACAACATCGAGACCACACATCATGACACCCAAACGCATCGGTGCTTTCATATTTCCACTACTTCGCAACATACCATTGGAAAGAAAAAGCAGTTGCATGACGGGCAAAGTCAGCCCCCATACGAGAAAATACTTTGATGAAAGCGATGCCACTTCAGGAGTACCCCCCAAGGCACGAGGCCACCACGAATGAATACTAACACATAACAGGGAAATGAATACGGCTACCCCCATGCAGACCACAAGAGCCTGACGCAATACTTCACGCGCCTTATCGTTTTCCTTTGCTCCAATATGGTGTGCCACAAGAACAGAGAAACCTGTCCCCAGCGAAGCACAAAAACCACCGAACAGCCAACAGGTAGTCGAAACCAAACCTATCGATGCCGTAGCCGTTGCTCCCAACTGTCCTACCATCATCGTATCGATGTACTGCATGGCAATGGTGCTCAACTGTCCCAGTATAGCAGGCATACTCAACCACACGACGAGATCCAGTTTGTCGCGGCGCGACATAGTCCCCCCACCACGCAACCGATTAAGTAGCAACCGCTTCCTGCTCATGCTAATTCTAATTTTGTTTGCAAAGATAGGCATTTTATTTTACTTTCGCAACCCCCTCTCTTTTGTCCGGCGCCAGACGAGGGTTAGTCCGGCGCCAGACGGAGGTTAGTTTGGCGCCAGACGGAGGTTGATCTGGCGCCAGTCGAGGGTTGGGCTGGTGCCAGTTGGAGATAGGGTTGGCACCACTTGGGAACAGGTCTGGCGCGAGACGGATACGGGACTGGTGCGGGAAGGGGTTTAGACTCAATATTGATAATGTCTTGCCAAGTTGGCAGAAAAGCAGACAATGTGCCTTAAAAAGACCATTTGTCCCATAATTTGTGAGTCTCGGAATGAAAACTAAGAACAAGAAAGGAGACCATACTATGAACATGAACAAATTTACCATCAAGGCTCAGGAGGCCATCCAAGAGGCCGTAAACCGTGTTCAGCGTCAAGGCCAACAGACCATCGAACCAGAGCATCTGTTAGCAGGTATTCTGAAAGTAGGTGAACAGGTTACCAACTTCGTTTTTCGCAAGTTGGGCGTCAATCCCACCCTCGTTCAGCAAGCTACCGATGCACAAATCGGCAGTCTGCCACGCGTGCAGGGAGGCGAGCCCTATCTGGGGCGTGATGCAAGCACGGTTCTCACCAAAGCCGAAGATATCGCCCAAAAACAAGGAGACGAGTTCGTCAGCATCGAGCCATTGCTTCAAGCCATATTGGCAACACCATGTACAGCCTCGAAGATACTGAAAGATGCTGGTGTAACGGATAAGGAACTTACCGTTGCCATTCAGGAACTGCGAGGCGGTCAGAAAGTCAATTCGCAGTCAAGCGAAGACACTTATCAAAGTCTGTCAAAATACGCCAAGAATCTGGTCGATGAAGCTCGTGCCGGAAGGCTCGACCCCGTCATAGGACGCGACGAGGAAATACGACGCGTACTGCAGATTCTTTCCCGACGCACCAAAAACAACCCTATACTGATGGGTGAACCAGGTACGGGTAAGACTGCCATCGTCGAAGGATTGGCACATCGTATTCTCCGGGGCGATGTTCCCGAGAATCTGAAAGACAAACAACTCTATTCGCTCGACATGGGTGCACTAATTGCCGGTGCGAAGTACAAAGGCGAGTTCGAAGAGCGCTTAAAGTCAGTCGTAAACGAAGTGACCAAGAGTGAAGGACATATTATTTTGTTCATCGATGAGATACATACCCTTGTGGGGGCAGGCAAGAGCGAGGGAGCCATGGATGCCGCAAACATACTGAAGCCAGCACTGGCGCGTGGCGAACTGCGTTCCATCGGTGCTACCACACTCGACGAGTACCAGAAGTACTTCGAGAAGGATAAGGCCCTCGAACGACGCTTCCAGAGTGTGATGGTCGATGAACCCGATGTACCCAGCAGCATCAGTATTCTCCGTGGATTGAAAGAACGTTACGAGAATCATCATAAAGTACGAATCCAAGACGATGCTATCATCGCTGCCGTAGAACTTTCACATCGTTACATCACCGACCGATTCCTGCCCGACAAGGCTATCGACTTGATGGACGAGGCGGCTGCAAAATTGCGTATGGAACGCGATTCGGTTCCTGAGGAATTAGACGAAATTACAAGAAAATTGAAGCAACTGGAAATCGAGCGCGAAGCCATCAAACGCGAAAACGACACAGCCAAACTCAAACAACTGAACAAGGAAATCGCTGACCTACAGGAACAGGAAACACAATTTCGCAGCAAATGGCAGGGCGAGAAAGACTTGCTCAACAAGATACAACAAAACAAACAGCAAATAGAGCAGTTGAAATTCGATGCCGACCGTGCCGAACGCAGTGGCGACTATGCCCGTGTGGCCGAAATACGCTATGGTAAGTTACAACAACTCGAAAGCGAAATCGAAAGTATCAAGGCACAGTTGCGCGAAGCACAAGGTGCCGAGGCCATGGTCAAGGAAGAGGTGACAGCCGATGATATTGCAGATGTCGTAAGCCGTTGGACGGGCATACCCGTATCGAAGATGATGCAGAGCGAACGCGACAAACTGCTCCACCTCGAAGAAGAACTCCACAAGCGCGTCATCGGTCAAGACGAAGCCATAAAGGCTGTTTCTGATGCCGTTCGGCGCAGTCGTGCAGGTCTTCAAGACCCCAAACGCCCTATTGGCTCATTCATCTTCCTTGGCACTACTGGTGTCGGAAAGACCGAATTGGCAAGGGCATTGGCCGAGTATCTGTTTGACGACGAACAGATGATGACCCGTATCGACATGTCGGAATATCAGGAAAAGTTCAGCGTAAGCCGACTTATCGGAGCGCCTCCAGGATATGTGGGCTACGACGAAGGCGGACAACTTACCGAAGCCGTTAGGCGCAAACCCTACTCCGTAGTTCTGTTCGACGAGATTGAGAAAGCACACCCCGATGTGTTCAACACCCTCTTGCAGGTACTCGATGACGGTCGACTGACCGATTCGAAGGGGCGTACCGTGAACTTCAAGAACACCTTGATTATCATGACCTCGAACTTGAAACGCGAGCAGTTGCGCACGGCCATGCGACCCGAATTTCTGAATCGTATTGATGAGATTATCACCTTCCAGCCTTTGAAGGAGGAGGAAATCCGACAGGTAGTCCGTCTGCAGATTGCCAACATCCAAAAGATGCTCGAGCAGAATGGCATTACCTTGCAACTCACAGATGCATCCATCGATTTCCTTGCCCGTATGGGCTATGACCCCGAATTTGGAGCCCGTCCGGTCAAGCGTGCCATCCAGCGCTACCTGCTGAACGACCTATCAAAGGCATTGCTCGGCACCAATATCGACAAATCTCGTCCCATCGTCGTCGAGTCAGATTTAAAATCTGACCAACTAACATTCCGCAACTGATGAGGCACGGGACTAAAGAGATTTTTTAAGAATAGCCGCCGCCTAATATCAGGACGACGGCTATTTTTACACTATAAAAAATCAATGCTGAATCAATATATTAACAAATGCCGTTATATCAGACAAATCAATCGTGCCATTGCCGTCTACATCACAACCTTTTTTGTCCGTCACCTTACCTAACAGAAAATTTACGAGATAACTCAAATCCTCGTCTTCTATAGCACCATCTCCATCGACATCACCAGAAACAGCCGAGGAGACCTCTTTTACAAACAAATAGGCATCACTCTGTGAATTTTTATAGCACGCAAAGCGAGGACTTCCATTATTATAATTATACTGTATATATCGATCATCATCCTGTGCAGTGGTCATCAAACGGAAATCCTCCGTAATGGTCCACTGCGATGTTAACAGCGTAGTATCGGTGGCGGCATTGAGATAGTTTCCATTTGATGTCAATGCTAAATACTTTTGATTGTCTGATGCCAGAAAAGTCCAAGCACCAGTCGTACCGCCTAGTGTCAGCACGGCAACTTCTTCCGTTGTAATGGTCACGTTATCATTACTTAGGCTGACAGTAACGGCAGAACGTATATTATTATTTGGGCTACCCATGGCCATGGAATTTGTTCCATCGGGAACCACAAGAATATATTCTTTGCCCGCAGTTATCTGAGAAGCGGAGGTTACACGGACATAGGTAGTAGGTACAACTTTTGTGAATGTCTGTGAAACCAAACGACTTACCCCTTTCCCATCAGCCACGGCAATAGCTTTCACGATAGTAGTCGCACTCAATATTAAAGGTTCCGTGTATTGTACGCTGTTTTCGGTAGGATCGGTACCATCCAATGTGTAGTAAATAGTCCCTTCAGAAGCTGTAATAGTTACTGTAGTTGTAGTGACAAACAATAACTCACCACTAATAGTAGGAGCTTCTGTTTGACTACTGTTCCGCAATACCAATTGGTTGTCTGTATCGAATTCGTAAGTAGAATTGTACTTCTTCAGATTACCATATATCACAACCTCATCACCCACTAGGATATCATCATCGCTGCTGAATTTTTCACCGTTGAAACTTTTTCCCCGGAAGGCCTGCAATTGATTATCATTTGTGGTTCCATCGTCGGAGATATTGTAAGTGATATTACCAAACTGAGAATTATAAGGCGTTACAATTTGAGACACTATACCATGGACATATACACCTGTGACACCTACACCTTCATCAATGGCGGCAATAGCTTCCGCTACGGTATAGGGATTGTTTATCTGCCCCTTGGCATAGGTATTGATAACGGTTAGTTCATAAGTTGCAGAAGCCTCTGCATAGTCGTCATTGCCTGCGAAAGTTGCCGTGATGGTTGTCGTTCCAGCGGCAATAAGCGTCACGGCACCCGTAGAAGCATTAATCGTAGCCACATCGGTATTGCTGCTGCTCCAAGTGACAGCAGGACTAGTGATGGTTGTCTCACCACTGGTAACGGTAGCGGTCAGCGAACCTGCACTGACATTGGTACTGCCGGCGATGTCGGTGGTGGTGAGACCGGTCGTGGCAATAGTCACCGTAGGCGTCGGCTTCGCACTTGGGTCGCGCATGGTAATGCTGATGTCATCTACCGTACGCTTGGCTGTGCTTCCGCTATAATATAGGCGCACATAGACATCCGAATAGGTAGAGAGATTGGCCGTGAATGGCGTCCATGTTCCTGCGCTCATAGTTGTTGCATCTTGCGAATTCACATCAGTCCAGGTCGTTCCATCAGAGGACACCTGTATATACCAAGTAGAAGCTACGGTGTTAGATGACAGTTTGCTGACATAGCAAGCGAAAGTACCAGGGAGGGCTATCTTAGCTTTCGTCTGGAACGAAGCAGTAGCTTTTCCACCAGTTGTGGCATACCCGTCACCACCATTTGCGGTAATAGTTCCTGTGCCCAACTCCGCATTGGTAAAAGTCCAGTCGGTATAGGCTTCAAGCGCATCTTCAAAGTCCACGGTATAACCCGTAACAGCAGACTTGATAGTGTAAGTTGCTGAAGACACACTACTCTCTGCGGCATCCTTAATTGCAATAGCTTTGAGGGTCTTGCTCTCACTTACGCTAACAGCGGAGGAATAGAGCGTGCCGTTTGTAGAACTGGGAGTGGTGCCGTCTTCGGTGTAATAAATCGAAGCACCGCTTGTTGTACTACTGATTGTCACACTCTGTGTACCATAGTATGTACCTTCGGCTGGCGTAAAGGTAGGGGCTGATACGCCTGTAGAAGCTGTATAGGTAATCTGAATGGTTTTGATACGCAACTGCGTATTGCTGGTATTCACATTCTGGATGGTCAGTGACGACGAGGCTGAGATGCCTGTAACGGTATAAGTGTTACTACTTGCAGATACTGAAGTTGCTGTGCCACCATCTACTGTGTATTTCACAGAAGGAGAGGTGGAAGTAGTCATCACAAAGCCCGTAATTGTAATATCCGAGGCTGGCATAAGAGTAATAGAACCGCCGTCTCCAGCACTATTATAATATAAGCGTAAATCGCTATTATTAGAGTTATAGGCAGGATTAGAGCCACTACTATTCTTTGCTGTTGTAAACGAAACAATGCCCGATACCTCGCCTGAAGTTGTCGTAAAGTTCGTATAGGTTCCTTCATCGCCAGATGCAGCTCCCCATCCGAGCGTATAGGTATCAGCCCATACATTCCCCATTCCTACCAACATGCAGAGCATGAGGAGAATGGACTTAAAGTGTAATTGTTTAACCATAATTGTATGCTTTTAGTTTGTATTATTTATGTCATAGGATTCTCGCAAAGTTATAAAATATTCTATAGATTTGTGCAATATTTAGGCATAAAAAAAGAGACCCGCCAAAAGGCGGATCTCTCAATTTTCCTTTATCTTTCTTACCTAACGGGAGTTACGATATAAGTGAAATCATAGTCCTGATACGGCATCTGATATTCCTGACGAGGCCATGCGCCCCAACTATTGACACAACCGATACCAAACTGGCGTGCCTGAATCTGGAGAACATTGAAAGAACGCGGAACAAGGTCACCGGAATGACTCTGATGTGCAGACTTGTCTGGGCCATCATCAAGGTCGGCAGGCAAATAAGGAAGTGTAGAGGCTTCCATGGCTCCCGTTGCTGTAAAGCACAAGCCACGACCCGACGAGTTAAGCAGTTTCCAGTAGCGAATATCTGTCTTGTTTCCACTCTCCTGCGGACGGATATAGTTCCAGTACTGGTCAGCCACCTTTGCTTTGTAAACTCCGATGTGTTCACTATTGTTGCGGTCGATGTAGTTCTCGTGAGGTCCCTTTCCGTAGTAGGCAATGTTGTCATATTGCTGTGGTAATACCCACTGCATACCGAAGCGGAAAAGTTGTGGTTTGGCATTCATGCGCTCGCCACCATTACCTCGGCGTGGGCTTCTCGCCTCGGTCTTTTCAACATCAGAATCAAGACCTTGATTAGTCTTCAAGTTTTCGTTTACTACCAGTTCGCCCTTAATGTCAAGGGTGTATGCCAAAGTAAGCACCGCATCCAGTCGAGGCATTTCGTAAGTAACCGTAATGGTCTTTGCAGCCTCGTTGCCAGTGAGTGTTACACTGCGAAGTTTCTTTTCAGGCGATTGCCACTGACGGAATCTATTTTGCAAACCTGCTCCATAGTCGTTATCGGTTGGTGCACGCCAGAAGTTCGGCGTAACAGCATAGCCATCCTCAAGCATTGGCTCACCATCAACATCAAAGTAGTCGAGATTACCTGTACGACGATTCACAGTAACACTGACACCATTAGCCGCCATAGTATAGCAAATCAACATACTATCGGCCTCAACCTGTTCCATTGCCTTACCCTTCTTATCACGAGTGGGCTGTGCTTTTGCCAGCATATCCTCGGCTGAGGGGAAGCGATATTCCTGCAAACAGATCTGTTCGCGTGCCACTACCGTACCATATTCTAACAATCCTTCGGGTTGGTCAAGAGAGAACTCTATATTAAGGAGGATTTCCTTTCCTGGGTTGTCGGTCTTTACATCCTCTACAAAGGGCAGCATAGGAGTGATGTTGAATGTCTTGGTTTCCTGTGGCTGGACATTAAAATCACCATAGTTTTCCACCAAAGCCATTTTTTTATCGTCCACTACCAGATAGACACTTACCAGAACATTCGAAAGGTCCTTAAAGAAATTTTCGTTGTAAACATCTACTGTTCCTTTCTTTAGGTCAAGGTTCTTCACCCAAATATTTTGCTGGATGTACTGCACCTCATAGGCATGGGGATTGAACGAACGGTCTGGAGCAATGATACCATTGCAGTTAAAGTTGTGGTCGCTGGCTGGATAGCGTCCTTCGTCGCCACCAAACATCCATATCTGTTTACCAGTCACCTTACTCTTTCCACGAATACCCTGATCAACAAAATCCCAAATGAATCCACCCTGATACTTAGGGTGTTTGCGAATCAAATCCCAATACTCCTTAAAACCACCGATGGAATTACCCATAGCATGTGCGTATTCACACTGAATGAGAGGACGGGGATTATCGCCAAGGCTATAACGCTCGCAAGGATTATAGTCATAGTACATGGGACAAAAGATATCGGTCTTACCATTCTGCCCTGCTTGCTCATACTGACAAGGACGCGACGGATCGAGTTCCTTCACACGATCGTAAGCAGCCTCAAAGTTGACACCATAGCCACTCTCGTTACCAAGACTCCAAACGATAACGCAGGGATGGTTCTTCTGAATCTGCACATTCGACACATTGCGTTCAATGATTGTTTGTTTGTAAAGCGGGTCTTGCGCCAAACGACGATCGCCATAGCCCATACCATGGCTTTCAAAGTTAGCCTCAGCAACGACATAGATTCCATACTGGTCACAAAGGTCGTACCAACGAGGGTCATCAGGATAATGACAGGTACGCACGGCATTCATGTTCAGTTGCTTCAGAATCTTAATATCTTGCATCATGCGTTCTACACTTACCACATAACCACCATCGGGGTCAAGTTCGTGACGGTCGGCACCCTTTATCAAGATTGCCTTGCCATTGACCAACATCTGACCGTCCTTTATCTCAACCTTGCGGAAGCCCACTTTCTGAACAACGGTTTCCAACTCTTTTCCGTCTTTGTCCTTTAGGGTAACATAGAGCGCATAAAGATAAGGATTCTCAGCCGTCCATTGCTTGCAGTTCTTTACTTCGATGTTAATAAACTGACGACTTGTATTCATCTTACCCGAAGTGGGGGAAGTATATACACCCGAACCATGAGCATCTTCCAGACGATACTGGATAGAATTGCCCTTAGCGTTCAGCACATCCACCGTTATCTTCAGTTTTCCATGACGGTAATCCTCATCAAGGTCGGGCACGATGCTCAGGTCGGCAATATGAGTCTTCTCACGGGCATACATATATACCTCGCGGGCAATACCTGTGAATCGCCAAAAATCTTGATCCTCTCCATAAGAACCATCGCACCAACGCATCACCTGCATAGCTATCAGGTTATCCTTGCCTGGTTTGATATACTTGGTAACATTGAACTCAGCCTCAATTTTTGAGTCTTCGCTGTAACCGACCTCCTTACCATTCACCCACAGACGCAAATTACTTGTGGCCGACCCTACATGGATATAGATATCATCGTCCTTCCAATCTGCCGGCACGCGGAACACACGACGGTACGACCCCGTATAATTATTCTTTTCTTCAACGAAGCCCGGCTGATTCTCGAACTGGTTAGTCCAAGCATATCCTGCATTGCGATAGATGCGGTCGCCATGGCCGTTCAGTTCAAACAAACCAGGAACAGGAAACATTTCCCAGTCCTTGTCGTCATATTTCTCTGTAAAAAAGTCCTTCGGAGCATCATAGTGGTGAGTTACAAACTTGAACTTCCACTGGCCTTCCATCGACAGGAAACGGCTACTCTTGGCCTTATCTCCCTTGTGAGCCATCGTTTCGCTCTCATAAGCAAAGAAACTGGCACGGGGTGCTTCGGTGTTCACTCGGTTTGTATTGGTGTCAAGCCAATATTCTTTCTTCTGAGCAGAAGCAGAAACAGCGACGCTTATAAACATCGCTACGATAAATAAGTTTTTTCTCGTCATATAAAGATTGTTTTTATAAAATACATTCATGGGACAAAGATAATCATTTTTAAATAGAAAGACAAACAAAAAACTGTAAATATATATGCCCTTATCCGTCTTTTTACTAACTTTGCACTAAATGTAAAATCAAGGGATTTTCATATCCTCATGAAGTTATTATAAATGATAAATCTTCGAAAGAAAGACTTTAAGAAGCTACTTATCCCAGTGCTTCTCATCGTAGCTCTTATCATTGTGGGAGTGCGCCTACTTGATAGTGAGCGAGAAATAATCTTCCGTATGCAGGAACTGAGTCTGTTCCTACCCACCCGCCTTTTCTTCACCAGTTCCATGATTTACCCGGGCGGCGTATTAACTTGGACGGCAGCATGGGCTACACAGTTCTTTTACCATCCCACGCTTGGCATCACGCTAATGCTTATATGTTGGGCTGCAATCATGGGACTTACTTGCTATCTATTCCGGCTTCGTGGCATCTGGCAAGGACTAAGTCTGTTAATACCCCTTGCCTTGTTGGCCTGTCTGGTACAAACAGGATATTGGCTCTACTATATGAAGTTGCAGGGACATGTTTGGGTTCCCACTTTGGGAGTGCTATTCTCACTCATCCTTGCCATACCCTATCGGTTAATCTCTAATCAGTGGGCGAGACTAGGATGGATGGCAGCCGTTGGCAGTCTGGGTTACCCACTAATGGGAGCATGGAGTTTTCTAGCTATTGGCATTATGGGGTTGTTGGGCATAGAAATAGACAAATGGAAACTTGCGATTTGTTTGTTGCTTATCATCGCAGTGCCACCTATTATGCAACAATGGTTTTATGGACAAGTGCAGCACAATACGGTATATATTGCCGCCATGCCCAGTTTCCAATACGGTGATGACAATATTAGGGAATATCACTATTCTTATTATGCCATTCCACTTATTTTCATCATCATCGCATTAGCAAGCAATTTTGGAGAACGATTAGAACAAAAGAAGTTTCTGCCTATTACGATTGTCATACTATTCACGGTGATAGGTATCTGGGGGGTAAACAAGCGTTGGTATCGAGACACGAATTTCCATAAGGAAGTTGCCATGATGAACGCCATTGAGCAACTGGATTGGGAAAGAGTACTCCGCATTATGCTGAGTCAAGACATGGGTGAGCCAATGCCACCAACACGCGTTATGGTGATGATGAAGAACCTCGCCCTATTCCGTCTCGGAAGGGCGGGAGACGAGATGTTCCGTTATCCCGAAGGCGCAGAACAGCAACATGCTCCATGGACGGTAAGGATGACACAAGTCGGCGGCAAGATGCTATACTATCACTATGGCAAAGCAGGATTCTGCTATCGATGGTGTATGGAAGACGGTGTAGAGTTCGGTTGGAGCGTGGATGTGCTGAAATACATGAGTAAAACCAGTTTGATTTCCCACGACTGGGAAGTGGCTCGAAAGTACCTGAATTTATTGAAGAAAACACGATATCATAAGGAATGGGCCGAACGCTATGAAGCATTTATTGAGCACCCCGAACTGATGGAAGCAGACGAGGAAATGAAAATCATCGTGCCAATGTCGCAATTCCCCGATCGACTGGACGGAGACAATACGCTGATTGAACTGTATCTGCTAAAAACTTTCGCCAATGGAACGGGCACAGATGTCTATTATCAGGAGATGACACTGCTTTGTTCTCTAATCATGAAAGATATCGACTTATTTTGGCCACGATTCAGACAATGGCTGAACATGCACCAAAAGGATGAGAACTTCCGCGTACCGCGCTATTATCAGGAGGCTGCCTATCTTTACATCATGCTTGAACCTCAACGCCCAAGCGAACTTTGGCCAGGAGAGACCAATGCACAGGCGCTTTCAAAGATTCCTTTTGATGAAACTGTCAAGCAGTCGTATCAAAATTTCATGAACTTCAACACCCAATGCGGAAGTATGAGCGAAGATCAAAAGGCTGTAGCCTTCCATCCTCAGTTTGGAGACACTTTCTACTATTTCTACTTCCTTGTACGAAACCAGAAAACCAATTAAGCACCTTAAACTTACATCTTATGTTAAAGATAAAGACTAAGAATTCAGTTCAAATCTCGCTTCCTTCGTTAAAAAGGATGGGATGGGTCTGTATATTCCTACTTCTACTTACGGCTTGTGGAAAGACCAAGATTCCTGCCTCATATACCGAGAGTACAGCACTGCCTAACATCTATCCAGAATACACCGATGTGACCGTACCTGCCAACATTGCTCCACTTACCTTCCATATCGACAATGAAGGTACCGACTTCGTAACCAAGTTTACAACAAGTGAAGGAGAATGGCTTTACGACGGAGATGATGTTTGTCCCAAAAGAAAGGCATGGGAAAAGATGAAAACAGCAGAGAAGATTTTAGTTGAGGTATTCATCAACAAGGATGGGAAATGGACACGCATGAAGCCTTTCTTCATCTATGTCAGCAAAGACGAAATAGATCCTTATATTTCCTATCGTCTCATTTCGCCATCTTATGTCACCTATGAAGACCTGACTATCTGTCAAAGGAAACTAACAAATTTTGATGAGAGTCTAATTTACGGCAACATGGCCAACAGCGACGAAAAGGACGGGCAATGTATCAACTGCCATGCCTATCAAAACTACAACCCAGCACGCATTCAGTTCCATGTTCGTCAATCGCATGGCGGCACTATTATTGCCTATGACGGAAAACTAGAACGCATTAACATGATAACGGGGAAAACCGTAAGTGCAGGTGTTTACCCAACTTGGCATCCGACAGAGAAACTTATTGCCTATTCTACAAACAAGACTGGACAGAGTTTCCACACCCACGACAACCAGAAAGTAGAAGTGCAAGACAACCAAAGCGACTTGATGCTTTATGATATTGAGCGACATGAGGTTTTGCCTTTGGCGCGCGACACAAATTATCTCGATTGTTTTCCTTTTTGGAGTCCTGACGGCAAATTTCTGTATTACTGCTCTGCTCACTATGAGAAGATAGATACTGCCATGGATATTACGAAAGAGTACGATATGATAAAGAACTATAAGAAAGTAAAGTACAGTCTCTATCGTCGCTCCTTTGAACTCAAGACAAAACAATTCGGGGAGCCCGAAATGGTCTTCGATGCAGCAAAAGATAGCATGAGTGCTACTCTGCCACGCATCAGTCCTGACGGACGATGGCTGATGTTCACAATGGGAGAGTTCGGGGTATTCCACATCTGGCATCGTGATGCAGACCTTTACCTAATGGATTTGCAAAGCGGAGAGGTACGAAATATTACAGAAATCAATTCCGACAATGTAGAAAGTTACCACTCATGGAGCAGCAATGGCAAATGGGTAATTTTCAGTAGCAGAAGAAATGATGGTAATTTCACCCGCCCATACATCACACATTTTGACGGAAAAGGGCATTTCACAAAGCCCTTTGAATTGCCACAAAAAGCTCCACAATTCCATCGCGAGTTTCTTCGTTCATACAACATTCCCGAATTTATGACAGGACCTGTAAAGATTCGGCCACAGCAATTTGCTGCACAAATTCGCAGAGATTCCATTCAAGCCAAATAGAACGACACTTACAAGTGCCTACAACAATCAAACTATGAAACAACTAATAACATTATTCTTGCTATCTCTCCCCTTGTTGTTGTTTGCCCAATATGAGCAACAAAAGGAACAATTGATATTAGACAACAAAGCATTTAACTTCCAAAGCCGAATGCTATTCAACTTCGACTGGAAGTTTTGTCTGGGCAATCCCGACGGAGTATCTTCTATAGATTTTGACGATAGCCATTGGAGAACACTCGACCTTCCACACGACTTTCAGTTTGAGCAGCCTTGGGATGAATCAGCTGGTGGCGCACGAGGATTCAAGGCTCCATGCGAAGGTTGGTATCGTAAGACCTTCAAAGCTGATGAAGATTGGAAAGGGCTTCAAGTCTTGCTCGACTTTGGGGGCATTATGTATTATAGTGATGTTTATGTCAATGGGGTGAAAGTTGCCTCTTCCGAATATGGTTATCTCGGTTTCGAGGCCGATCTATCGAGACACCTTCGCTATGGAGCGGACAACATTATAGCCGTATATGCGAACTCTGGAAAGCCCAAAGCCAGTCGATGGTACACTGGAGCCGGGATCTATCGTGATGTCTATCTACGACTTCAAAATCCCACCCACATCGGACGACATGGTATCTTTATTACCACACCGACCATCAGCGATGATAAGGCCGAAGTACAGGTACAGGCAGATGTGGTAGGATTCAAAAAGCACAAGACCATCGTCCGGGCTATACTGAAGGACGCCACTGGAACCTTACTTGACAGCACATCTATAGAAGTGCCCACACTCACCAAGCATCAGCATGATGAAATAGTACTGCCTTTAATGGCTATTGAAAAACCTATCCGCTGGGAACTTGATAATCCTTACCTTTACAATATCGAGGTGGAACTATATGCCGATGATATGCTTGTGGACAAACAAACGGAAACATTTGGTGTGCGAACCTTAGAATATAACACCGAATTTGGTTTCAAACTAAATGGGCACAAGGTATTCCTAAAGGGAATGGCTAACCACCACGATATGGGAGCGCTAGGGACAGCTGCCTTCGACCGCGCTATCGAAAGGCAATTCCAACAAATGAAAGCATTTGGTTTCAATTGTCTTCGTTGCAGTCACAATCCCTACAGCGAAAGTCTCACCCGCATTGCCGACCGCATGGGAATTCTCATCGTTGATGAACTCATTGACAAATGGAGCGACGATGAATACTGGGGCGGACGGGAACCATTCATGCAACTATGGCCAAGCCTTATTCAGGAATGGATAACCCGTGACCGTAATTGTCCGAGTGTTATTATGTGGAGTCTCGGGAACGAATTGCAAACGCGTACGAATTGGAGTGGTTACAACACCAACGACTGGGGTATAACCACCTATCGGCTTTTTGATGTCATGGTAAAACGATACGACCCGACGCGCAAAACTACCGTTGCACAGTTCCCAGCCCGTGCTGGTGCAATCCGGGAAGAAAAGGAATTCAAAACATACTTTGCACCGCCAGAATTAGGAGTAGCCACTGAAGTAAATAGTTTCAACTATCAATGGGACTGCTACCCCAAATACTTTGAATATGCTCCCAATTTAATCCTTTTCCAGAGCGAGGCCGTAACAAATCAGTTACAGGCTCCATTCTACGGGATGGACCGCAAGCGAACCGTGGGACTTGCCTACTGGGGAGCCATTGAATATTGGGGAGAAAGCAATAAATGGCCCAAGAAAGGCTGGAACTATAGTTTCTTCAGCCATACCCTACGCCCCTATCCACAGGCATGGCTCATCAAGGGAATGTTCCAACCCCAAGAGCCTGTAGTCCGTATTGGAGTTATGACGGGAGGAGAAAGCCTTAATTGGAATGATGTGAAAGTCGGACAAAAGACCTATAACTCTTATTGGAACTGTCCCAAAGATTCCAAACAGCAAGTCGTAACATTCACTAATGCCGAGGAAGTAGAATTGCTCGCCAATGGCAAAAGCCTTGGACGACAGGCCAACGATACCACTGATGTATTCAAACGGGGTGTTATTATCTGGCAAGATGTTCCCTATGGAAACGGAGGAACACTTACTGCCATCGCGTACACTGGAGGAAAAGAAGTTGCACGACACAAGATTGAAACGGCAGGTAAAGCCGTTACACTAAAGATTGAGACGGAAACACCCAATTGGAATGCCAACGGCATGGATCTTCAATACATCAACATTTATGCTGTGGACAAAAAGGGATGTGTCGTACCAGACTACAATGAAGTACTCCAAGTGACGCTTTCTGGCGAAGCCAGCCTTGTTGCACTGGATAATGCCGACCACTTCACCGATGAACTATTCTACAACATTAGCGCCAAACGGATGCGAGAAGGATACATGCAAGTCATCCTCAGAAGTACAAGGCAGTCAGGAGGGGTAACACTGCAAATCCAGACGCCATCGCTGAAAAAATCCATTAAACTGCAAACTTCCGAACTCTGACCTTTTAGCATAGTGACGACTAAGAATATACAAATAAAGGACTATAACTATCCACTACCTGACGATCGTATAGCGAAGTACCCTCTTGCTGAGCGAGATAGCAGTAAGTTATTGGTCTATAATCGAGGAGAGATAAGCGAAACCATTTTCCATTGTTTACCCAGTCTGCTCCCTAAAGGGGCATTAATGGTGTTCAACAACACGAAAGTCATACAGGCACGTCTGTATCTCAACAAGGAGACAGGCGCACGCGTAGAGATTCTGGTATTAGAACCTGCTCTACCCGAGGAATATCAGGAAAACTTCAGTAGCAAAGGGACCTGTGAATGGTATTGTATGGTTGGAGGGCTAAAGAAATGGAAACAAGGATGCCTAACCAAAGAAGTACGGATTGGGGCACAAACCATAACAATTCGGGCTTTTCGGGGTGAATTACACGGTACGAGTCACCGCATTCGATTTGAATGGGAAGGGACTTCGACCTGGGCTGAAATCCTTGAGGCTATGGGCGAATTACCAATTCCTCCTTATTTGAATCGAAAAACCGAAGAAAGTGACAAGCGAACCTATCAGACGGTCTATTCAAAAATAAAAGGTAGCGTTGCTGCGCCAACAGCAGGGCTACACTTCACAGAGCGTGTTTTGAATAAACTTGACCAAATGGGCATCGAACGCGAGGAACTTACATTACATGTCGGAGCAGGAACTTTCAAGCCCGTGAAGAGTGAGGAAATTGGCGACCACGAGATGCATGCCGAACATATTGCCGTTCGAAAAGAGACCATCAAACGACTTATCGAACATCAAGGTGAAGCCATTGCCGTAGGTACTACAAGTGTACGCACATTGGAAAGCCTATATTGGATGGGCGTTCTTGCAACTCAGGGTAAAGAAAACCTTCATGTTCCCCAATGGATGCCCTACGAGGAAGAAGATAAAACGACGCTCCCATCTACTGTCGATTCATTGAAAGCCCTGCTCAACTATCTTGATGAACGGGAATTGGATGTACTACATTCTTCCACGCAAATCATCATCGCACCAGGATACCGATACCGAATTGTGAAAACAATGATTACGAACTTTCATCAACCACAAAGTACATTATTATTACTCGTTTCCGCCTTTGTCGGCGACAACTGGCACAAAATATACGACTATGCACTTGAGCATGATTTCCGTTTCCTCAGTTATGGAGACTCCTCGTTGCTCATCCCATAACCATTAACATCTATCCCCATCATGAAACGAACTGCCCTATTCGCATTTCTCTGCATCTTCCTTGCCTGCAGTACGAAAGCAAAGACAAAACCTACTAAGATGAGTTGTTATCTGTTTGCCTTCTTCTCGGACAACACACCCCAAGGCGAACAAATCCGCTATGCTGTCAGTAAGGACGGATTCAACTACACCAGTCTCAACGATGGTAATCCTGTCGTCGCCAGCGACACCATTTCCCTAAAGCATAGCATACGCGACCCTCACATCTTACGCGCAAAGGACGGAAAGACTTTCTACTTGGTCGCTACCGACATGCGCAGTAGCGAAGGCTGGCAAAGCAATGATGGTATGGTACTAATGAAATCCACAGATCTTATTCATTGGCAGCATACCGCCATCGATTTCCCGACCCGATTCCCTAATCTACCTGGTTTCGACCGCGAAAACCTACATGCAGTCTGGGCCCCACAGACCATCTATGACCCAGAGGAAAAACGCTATATGATTTATTATAGTATCGGACGGCACGATTGGGAGTACCCCACCAATGACCCGAAGTTCAACCAGCCTTATTTCCGTCTATTTTCCAGCTATGCAAACGAGGACTTTACGGATATTACCGAACCCAAATTGCTGTTCGACTTTGGAAAGGCAAGTATTGACGGAGATATCGTTTACGATGAAACCAACGACCAGTATGTACTTTTCTTCAAGGACGAAGGACGCAGTGTGATGAATCATGGTTGGAAGACCCGTCAGGGTGTGATGCGTGCTACAGGAAAGAGCCTTAAAGGGCCTTGGTCAATCGAATGGAAACACCTACAGAAGCCAGGGCAATATCCCGTAGAAGGAAGCAGTGTATTTCCACTTATTGACGGAAAAGGATGGGTGCTTATGTACGATTGTTATGCTAATGGTTACTATCAGTTCTGTACGAGTAAAGACCTACAGCACTTCACCTACAAACAGGACACACCCACACGCGGAAACTTCACACCACGACATGGTTCTGTCATCCATATTACAAGTAAGGAATACAAGCGACTTAAGAAAGCTTTTGGTAGCAAGTAAAGCAAGGCGCTAATAAACAAAGAAACGCGAGACATGGATTCATTCATGCCTCGCGTCGCTTTTATCTATATTCTATATTACTTCCTGCGACGGTTACCATAGCCATAACCGTAACCGTAAGTATAGGTGTAGTTGTAGGATGAGTAACCATATCCATAGCCCTTCTTTTCAGCACGGGCATCGTTCAGCAGGATGGTCAGGTTGTTAAACTTGTTTTCTTGATGCAGACGCTCAAGTTCGGGCAGATAGCGGCGGTCAATGACACGGTCGCGCACAATATAGATGGTCAAGTCTGCAATACGGTTGACAATACCTGCATCGGCAACCACCTGAGCCGGTACATTATCTACTACTACATAATCGTAGATTTCCTTCAGTTTATCAATCAACATATCGAGGCGATTGCTCATCAGCAACTCGGCAGGATTAGGAGGACGGACACCAGCAGGCAGTAAATCGACATTATACCGTTCATCGCCTTTGATAATCAGTTCTGACAAATCCTCTATCGTACCATTCAGGTAAGAAGTCAGACCTTCTTTACGCGATGCACCATATACAGCGGTTTGTGTACGCTTGCGGACATCCGTATCAATAAGAATGACCTTCTTTCCTGCAATGGAAAGAGTTTGTGCAAAGTTGCGGCTGATAAAAGTCTTTCCTTCGTTGGGAATCGTACTGGTGAACATGATAACACAGGCATCCTTGTTCACAAAGTTTAGGTTGAAGCGCAACAGACGGAACGCCTCACTTACCGCATCGTTGCTCTTCTCACTTACTACAATTTTCTCCTCTTCGAAGCCTCTAATATGAGGAATCTCGCCGATGACGGGGATGGTGGTATAAGTCTCGATATCGCGACGACCACGCACGCCCATGTTCAATAGGTTAATAGCATAGATGATGAAGAAGGGAAGAATAATTCCTATCATCAGTGCAGCAAGCAAGATGACACTCCTTCTCGGAGAGATGGGAACCGTACTACCATAAGGCTGCTCCACGATGCGGATGTTCGCTTCGCTAATAGCCAATTGCAATGCTGTTTCCTCGCGTTTGTTCAGCAGATAGGTATAAAGTGTTTCCTTGATACTCTGCTGACGGGCAATGTCAAGCACTTGACGTTCTTTCTGAGGCACTGAGGAAAGTTGTCCTTTGAGGTCCTGTTCCTCGCGGTGAGCCTGACGGACCTGCACATCTACTGAAGCGGCATAACCCTGAACAGAGACAATAATACTCTGTTTCATCTGCTTCAAGTTGGTATCCATCTCCTTGATGGTCGGTGTATTCTCACCCGAGTTCTCTACCAGGCGGTTACGCTGCAGCATCAATTCGTTATATTTAGCTATCTGAGTTTGAATACCGGCATCGGTAAGTCCTCCAAGCGTTGGAATTAGATTGTTACCTTCGCTCTTGCTCTTCAGGTAATCAAGCAAATAACTAATAGTAGCCTGCTGAGCCTGCAACTGGATGGTGCGCTGACGGGCAGCACTACTCTGCTGCATGTAGACTTGAGCATTTTGGGAAAGATCCACCAAATTATTACTTTGCTTGAAGCTGGCCAACTGCCCCTCCACTGAACTTAGTTCCTTACTGATAAGTTCTATACGGTCCTCGATAAAGTCTGCCGTACTTTGCGCCAACTTGTTCTTATCGTCAATGATACTCTGCTTATATGCTTCGAGCAAGGCTGCAAGGACATCATCGGCACGTTTAATATTTGTATCGGTACAGATTATCTGCACGAGCGAACTTTCACGGTCTATCTCACCAGTCCCGACACCCGAGCCTACAATATTTGCTGCGCGGTCAAGGTCCAGATGAGCAACAATAATGGGCTTGTCTATAAAGTTGTCGATATTGGCAGGATTAGGAATAATCGTAAAGGAACCTACAGGAGAATCGACACGCTGACCAAAGCGGACGGTCTTCTCAAAATCAAAGTCCTCGGCCAGCGAGCCCATCTTGGAGATTTTCACCTCATTTTGGTTCAGCACTTGAGCCTCGAACGAAGCCACCACGACAGTATCCTCATCCGTAAACTGTACTTCAAAGGGCTTCACATCGTAGAGCGATACATTCTGCAAGCGCTGTTTGAGCGTGTAAGTTACATCCAAATGAAGATTCTTGGCTACTTCCTTCAGAAGTTGGTGACTACGCAGAATATACACCTCATTCTTGACAGAACTACCCGAAAGCACGCCATTAAGCGACATCAAGGCATCGGTACTTATCGCACTTCTACGGTTAGGGCCATTACCTTCCTTTACCAGCATCACGGCCTGACGGCGGTAGATATTCGGCTTGGTAGCCAGATACAGGCGCGACAGGGCAACACAGACAACGATGGAAAGCAAAAACCACTTCCAGTTGTATAGAAACACATCGAAAATCTCGCGCAACGAAATCATTTCGTTAGGCTCCTGAGCAGTAGTATTCTGCTGTGCAGGCATCGTAGCGCTATATTCTTGATTCTGGGTCTTATTTATCGTATCCATATTCAATTACTTTTTCAGGGCAATAACCAAAGATACTACAGATACCAACATACTGAGCGCAGTTGCACCGACAGAAAGCAGCGTGTATCCTGTGCTACCCTTCACGCGTACGCTCTTGTTGGGTTTCACATATACGATGTCATTCTGCTGCAGATAGTAGGCAGGGCTATCAAACACAGTCTTGGGGTCACGCAGGTCCACCTCGTAGGCAACACGCGAATCCCCAATCTCCCTAACAACCAACACATGATTGCGATGAGCCGTATTGTTCAGGTCGCCGGCTTTTCCTATGGCCTCAAGTAGCGTTAGGCGCTCGCCCTGGAAGGTCTGGGTACCAGGATTCTTCACATCTCCGAGTACCGTAACTTTGAAACTCATCACCTTCACATTGACAATAGCATCATTGATATAGTTCTCGCTGACGAAGCGCTCTTGAAGTTCCTTTGCCAACTGCTTGCACGTCTTTCCACTCGTATTGATGGTGCCAAAAATGGGGAACTCGATATTACCCGCTTTGTCCACGAGGAAGTAAGCCACACGGGAAGTTGTGTTTGCACTAGCAGCGGTGCTTGAAGCCGTAGAACCACCCGTTCCACTACCTATCAAGGTGTTGTTATTAAAACGCTGTATCAACTCCATATCCTTGCTGGTCACAGCCACTGCCAACTCGTCATCGGGCTGAATCTCCAATTCAAAAGCCTGCTGTATCTGCTGGGGCACGGCATAGAGCGTATCGGCACCCTGCAAATAGGCTATTTTCTTCTCACTCAAGCAAGAAGTCATAGAAAGCGACACAACGACCGCCATCATCAGCATAGAAAGGAAATTCCTTTTCGTTCGTATCATATATTTCTCCTCTTTTTATTTGTGGCGGCAAATATACGAAATAAATGTGAATGCTGAAAGTTTTTCACTTTTCACT
>JAGCYD010000058.1 GCA_017960985.1 Bacteroidaceae bacterium | reverse complement strand
GACCCCGAAATGCAGAATGTTGACCCCGACCGTGCCAAAGCACGCAACTCGGCAGAGAAGAAACAGGCAAACCGACTGGACGAAGATGGCTATGTACGCTTCTCCATACCCTGGAGCCTGTCGGTCAGCTACGGTATCAGTATGCGCGAGAACACCAGTGCCCAAATCCGCATGAAGCGTATGCGCTATCCCTACAAACTGACCCACACGCTGAACTTCTCTGGAAATATCCGCATCTCCGACGGGTGGAACATCAACTTCTCCAGTGGATACGACTTCAACTATCATCGCCTCTCTATGACTACGGCTTCTATCAGCCGTAATCTCCACTGTTTCCAGATGGGCTGCTCGATGGTTATCCAGCCTTACCGAAGTTACAACTTCACCTTTGCCTGTCAGGCTGGAACATTGGCGGATGTGCTCCGATGGAAGAAGCAGAGCAGTTACAGCAGTAATATCGATTGGTATTAAGACCAACGAAAACGAAAACGAAGACCAAAACGAAATGAAAAACAATATGACTATGAGAAAGTACATTCTATCCATGATGGCAGCAGCAATGGCATTTGTTGTCACCTCTTGTCACGACGAGGGGAGTTACTATCACCTGGCATCCCTTGTCTATCCTACGGCTTACCAGCCAGGCATCATCTATGCCGACCAGTATGAGGACAGTGTGAAGTTCAACTGTACCGATAGGTTTCGTGTTGCACCGTTGGAAACATCCTGGATTTCCGTTGACCCCAGCGAAGCCTCGGGGGCTATCCAGTATTCCTATCTCGTCGGGTGGGAAGTGAAAGTGCCCTTGAATATTGAGCAAAACACTACGGGTACAACAAGAACGGGCTATGTAACGGTACGCACCTATGGCGAAGACTGGGACCGAACACTTACGGCTTCCTATATTCAGTTGCCTTGGGTGAACATCATGGTGCCAGCAGCCGAAATAACTTACGAAGAAGAACCGCCTTATCTGCCCGTTTCTGCAACTTTCAATGCTGAATATGCGGCAAACGAAACGACTGGAACGATAGTATTCGAAGCCAGTGGAGAGACATGGACTTTGACGGATGGAACTTTTGTACACATCGCTGAGGAGAACAAAAATGGCGACAAGGGTAAGCAGACCATTGCCCTCACTTTGGATGCCAACGAATCTACCGAGGAACGCACCGACAATCTGGTGCTGACCAGCGGTGGAATCAGCAATACCATCACCATCAAGCAACTGGGCAAGGAGCCTGAATCCTAATCTTGACGATATGACTGTATCTCACAAACGAATTCTGTATATAGGCACCCTTTGCCTCGTCGCCTTGTTACTTATCTGTGGCGTGGTGGCTGGGTTGTTTCTGACACCTTGTTACAGCGGGGAAGAGCGTGCCTTGATTTATGTCGTTCCTGCGGACAACCCGTCGGATGTCAAGCACAAACTGAACGAAGCAGATGTTCGCAGCATCGGATTCTCCTTGCTCGGCAGGGTGGTGGGCTATAAGGTGCGCCCTGGACGATATGCCGTCAGCCGTGGCGATAACCTCTTGTCCGTCTTCCGTCGTATGCGGAACGGCATGCAGGAACCTGTGAACCTCACCATTCCCTCGGTACGCACAATGGACAGACTTGCGGAGTATTTGTCGCAACACCTGATGCTCGATTCTGCCGAGGTGGCACAATCCTTTGCCGACAGTGTGTTCTGTGGACGATATGGCTACAATGTGCAGACTCTGCCTGCCCTGTTCATCCCCAACACCTATCAAGTGTATTGGACCATTTCACTCGATGAATTCATGAGCCGAATGCAGCGCGAGAACAAAACCTTCTGGACGCAACAGCGCGAGGAAAAGGCTGCGGCGATGGGATTCTCACACGAGGAAATAGTCACCCTTGCCAGTATTATCGAGGAAGAGACAGCCAACAACGGCGAAAAGCCTATGATAGCAGGCATGTACATTCGTCGTCTGCAAATCGGAATGCCCCTGCAAGCCGACCCTACAGTTAAGTTTGCCTTGGGGGATTTCAGCCTTCGTCGAATCTGGGGACACCATCTGACGGTGGACAGCCCCTACAACACCTACAAAAACACTGGGCTTCCCCCTGGTCCCATCCGCATTCCTTCCGTCGCTGGTATCGATGCCGTGTTGAACTATGTACCGCACGACTGCATCTACATGTGTGCCAAGGAGGACTTCTCGGGAACGCACAACTTTGCACGCACCTATGGCGAGCACCTCAAGAATGCACGCCGATACACCAAGGCACTGAACGAGCGAAACATAAATTGAACGAAGACGAACCCGACGAACAAAACGAATATCAGATGAAAGCAGCCGCTATACTCCTATCCGTACTCTCTGCTGCACAACTCTCGGCACAACGGATAACCATCGACCTGCGCGACAGTCTCAATCGCGAGTCCTATTATACCTCGGTTCAGGTGCCCGACGGCAACTATCGGGTTACAGTCACACTGGGAGCCAAGAAGCGCACGGGAAACACCACCGTGAGAGCAGAAAGCCGCAGGCTGTTCATCGAGAACGAACCCACACGAAAGGGAGAGACCAAGACTATCTCGTTTCTGGTGAACAAGCGCACACCCGTCATCAATGACAAGGAGTGTGTACACATCAAGGAACGCGAACGCACAAAACTGAATTGGGACGACCTGCTCACCCTCGAGATTACAGGCGAACATCAAGCCGTACAGCAAGTCACCATCCAGCGCGACACCCTTGCTCCCACGGTGTTCCTTTGTGGAAACAGCACCGTAGTGGACCAGGACGACGAACCTTGGGCTTCGTGGGGACAGATGATACCCCGTTGGTTCACCGACAGCATCTGCTTTTGCAATCTGGCGGAAAGTGGCGAGACAGCTTCCACATTCATACAGGTGGGACGACTGAAAAAGGCACTCTCGATGATGAAGGCTGGCGACTACATCGTCATGGAGTTCGGGCACAACGACCAGAAACAGAAATTCCCAGGCGCAGGGGCATACTACAACTTTGCCACGGCACTGAAGACCTTTGTGGACGAAGCCCGTCGTCGTGGGGCACAACCCATCTTCATCACACCCACACAGCGCCGTATGTTCGATGCCGACGGACACATCCGCGAGACCCACGCAGATTATCCCGAGGCTATGGCATGGGTGGCACAGCGCGAGGGATGCCCCCTGATTGACCTGCATCAGATGACGCGCACCCTGTTCGAGGCAATGGGCGAGGAGGGTTCGAAGCGTGCCTTTGTCCACTATCCCGCAGGCAGTTACCCTGGACAGACGCAAGCCTTTGCCGATAATACCCACTTCAATCCCTACGGAGCCTACCAGATAGCCAAGTGTGTCGTCGAGGGACTGATAGAGCAGGGGATAGGCTTCGTCCGTTGGCTCCGTCCCGAATATCCGCGTGGCTACAATCCTGCCCACCCTGACAATCCAGCCGACTTCCATTGGACGGAAAGCAAGCATGTGGACCTCGTAAAGCCCGACGGCAACTAATATTGCACATTGTCAATTATCAATTGTCCATTATGATAATCTATCGTCGTTGCAAGGAATTCGGATGCATCACACTCATGCGCACCTACTGGCGGATGGGAGTGCTCCCCACTGCAATATGGGAGTTCTGCAAATACCTCGTCGGCAGGAACACCACAAGTTGCATGTACATCAACATCATGCGTCGCGTTGTTCCCGTGCTCGAACAGCAATACCGTCCCCTGTTGCAGCAACTCAAGGAGAAGTACCGCCATAGCAACGCCTACCGTCAGCACAGCCGCAAGATATGGTTCTGCTGGCTGCAGGGCTTGGACAATGCACCCGAGATAGTCCGTGTCTGCCTGCGCTCCCAGCAAAAGGTCTTCGGCGATAGGGAAGTGGTGGTCATCGACTACCACAACTATACCGACTATGTCACGCTGCCCGACTACTTTGTGCGTAAATACGAACAGGGGCGCATCCCCAATGCCCATTTCACCGACTTGCTCCGCCTCGAACTCCTTTCGCGCTATGGCGGTACATGGATGGATGCCACCGTACTCTGTACCAGTGCCAACTATCCTCCGCGTGTCATGGATTGCGACCTGTTCCTATTCCAGTACCCCCATCAGGAGGGACACTTCGGTACCGTCTCCAGTTGGTTCATCACCTCCTGTGCCAACAATCCCGTAGTCCTCACGGCGCGTGACCTGTTCCGCCAATACTACCGTGATTACGACTGCACCACCGATTACTATATCATCCATCAATTCTTTGCGTGGGCTTTCCACCTCTTTCCCAAGGAATACCTTGCCATGCCCTGGGGCTCCAGTCTGGCAGCCATCGAGCTCGGTCGGCGCATGAAGCGGGGCGAAGCATACAATGCCCAGTGGATGCAGCGTAAACTCGACCACAGTTGCTTCCACAAGCTCCCCCTGCGCATACCAAAGTCCATCATGAAAAAGCCCGACGGCTATTATTCCCACATCCTTACACTGGCTTAGGGATATCCTTACTTTGCACAAATATTTGCAATAGTATTCCGATGCACTTAAGATTACTAGTCCGTTGCCCATCGCACTACTAGTCTTAAGTACATCGGACTACTAGTCTTACATGTCCCGAGCAATAGCGCAATACACGCACAACTCTATCTTTTCCGTTACTGCGTTACTAAAAATCCTCTACATTCGTTGTTACTAAATTTGCGATTGTGCTCGTTTATTCGTATCTTTGCACGCGTTAAGAGAGAAAACTGTAATATATTATATATAGTATAACTATGAAGAAGTACAATTTCAATGCGGGCCCCAGCAAGTTGCCCCGCGAAGTGATGGAGGCGACGGCTGCCGCCTGTGTAGAATTCGAAGGTAGCGGACTCAGCCTCATGGAGATGAGCCACCGCGCAAAGAACTTCCAGCCCGTCGTTGACGAGGCAGTAGCCCTGTTCAAGGAGCTGCTCGACATTCCCGAGGGCTACAGCGTACTGTTCCTGGGCGGCGGTGCCAGCCTGCAGTTCTGTATGGTGCCCTACAACCTGTTGGAGCGGAAGGCTGCCTATCTGAACACGGGCGTGTGGGCAACGAAGGCGCAGAAGGAGGCTAAACTCTTCGGCGAAGTTGTGGAGGTGGCTTCCAGCAAGGACAAGAACTTCACCTACATCCCCAAGAACTTCGTCATCCCCACGGATGCTGACTATTTCCACATCACATCGAACAATACCATCTATGGTACGGAGATTCTGAAGGACTACGATAGCCCCATTCCTATGGTTGCCGATATGTCGAGCGACATTTTCTCTCGCCCCATTGATGTGAGCAAGTATGGCATCATCTATGGCGGTGCACAGAAGAACCTCTCGATGGCTGGTGTGACCTTCGTTATCATCAAGGAGGATTTGCTGGGCAAGGTTAGCCGTCCCATCCCAACTATGCTGGACTACCGCACGCATGTTAGCAAGGGCAGTATGTTCAACACACCTCCAACGGTGCCCATCTACTGCGCTCTGCAGAACCTGAAGTGGATTAAGAAGCAGGGTGGTGTGGCTGCGATGGAGAAGATGGCTATCGAGCGCGCCAAGGTGGTTTACGGCGAAATCGACCGCAACAAGCTCTTCGTTGGTACTGCCGAGGAAGACAGCCGCAGCCGCATGAATATTACTTTTGTACTGAAGCCCGAATATCAGGAACTGCAGGACGAGTTCATGGCTTTCGCTACGAGCAAGGGCATGGTTGGTGTGAAGGGTCATCGCGATGTAGGCGGTTTCCGTGCTTCATGCTACAATGCTATGGACATGGAGGGTGTGAATGCTTTAGTTGAGTGTATGAAGGAATTCGAAAAGTTGCACTAAAATGAAGGTTTTAATCGCTACAGAAAAGCCATTCAGCAAGGTTGCTGTAGATGGCATAAGGGAAGTGACGGACAAGGCTGGATACGAACTCGCCTTGCTGGAGAAATACACAGAGAAGGCACAGTTGCTGGACGCCGTGAAGGATGCCGATGCACTGATTGTCCGCTCGGACAAGGTGGATGCTGAGGTAGTGGCTGCTGCCAAGCAACTGAAGATTGTAGTGCGCGCAGGCGCAGGATTCGATAATCTCGACCTTGAGGCATGTACCGCACACAATGTCGTAGCCATGAACACTCCTGGACAGAACGCAAACAGTGTAGCCGAATTGGTGTTCGGTATGCTGGTTTATGCTGTCCGCAACTTTTTCAACGGCACAAGTGGTACCGAGTTGAAGGATAAGAAACTGGGTATCTTGGCTTTCGGTAATGTGGGTCGCAATGTGGCTCGTATCGCCAAAGGCTTCGGTATGAAGGTGATGGCTTACGATGCTTTCTGTCCGAAGGAAGTCATCGAACAGGCTGGGGTAGAGGCTGCCGACAATCAGGAAGCACTCTTCGAGCAGTGTGACATCGTCAGTCTGCACATCCCTGCAACGCCCGAGACGAAGCAGAGCATCAACTACGGACTCGTAGGTAAGATGAAGAAGGGTGGCATTCTGGTGAATACCGCTCGCAAGGAAGTCATTGACGAGGCTGGTTTGCTCAAGCTTTTGGAGGAGCGTACCGACCTGAAGTATGTGACCGACATCATGCCCGATGCTGATGCAGACTTCGCTGCAAAAGCCGAAGGACGCTACTTTGCTACGCCCAAGAAGATGGGTGCACAGACGGCTGAAGCCAATGTGAATGCAGGTATCGCTGCCGCCAACCAAATCGTTGGTTTCCTGGAGCAGGGCATCACAAAGTTCAAGTTGAATTAAGATGGCAACAATAAAACCATTTCGTGGGTTGCGTCCGCCAAAGGACTTGGTGGAACAGGTGGAAAGCCGCCCCTACGATGTATTGGAGAGCGAAGAGGCGAGGGTAGAGGCTGGCTCGAATGAGAAGAGCCTGTACCACATCATCAAGCCCGAGATTGACTTCCCCGTAGGCACAAGCGAATATGACCCTCGTGTCTATGAACAGGCAACGAAGAACTTCGCCATGTTCCAAGAGAAGGGTTGGCTCGTGCAGGACAGCGAGGACATGTACTACATCTATGCCCAGACAATGCAGGGTAAGACACAGTACGGACTGGTTGTCGCTGCTGCCGTCGAGGACTACATGACAGGCATCATCAAAAAGCACGAGCTGACGCGTCGTGACAAGGAGGAGGATCGCATGAAACATGTGCGTGCTACGAATGCCAACATGGAACCTGTGTTCTTCGCCTATAAGGACAATGAGGTGATTGACAAACTTGTTGCTCGCTATGCAGCGACAAAGCCTGAATACGACTTCATCGCTCCCATCGACGGTTTCCGCCATCAGTTGTGGCTCGTCAAGGACAAGGCTGACATTCAGACCATTACAGACACTTTCGCGCGCATACCTTATATGTATATAGCCGACGGTCATCATCGTAGTGCTGCAGCCGCTCTTGTGGGAGCCGAGAAGAAGGAGCAGAATCCTAATCACAAGGGTGGGGAAGAGTACAACTACTTCATGGCTGTATGTTTCCCTGCAAGTCAACTGACGATTCTCGACTACAATCGCGTTGTAAAGGACCTGAATGGCAGAACGCCCAAGGAATTTCTGGCAGTACTGGCAGAGGATTTCGACATCGAGTGTCAGGGCAAGGAGCGTGTTCATCCGAAGCGCAAGCACCAGTTCTCGCTGTATCTGGAGGGTTATTGGTATCTGCTGACCCTGCATGAGGGATTGGCAGACGATAGTGACCCGATAGGTGGACTGGATGTCAGCGTAAGTAGCAATCTGATTCTTGATAAACTTCTTAATATTAAGGATTTAAGAAGTGATAAGCGCATTGACTTTGTAGGTGGATTGCGCGGTTACGAGGAATTGGAGCGCCGTGTGGATAGTGGCGAGATGAAGATGGCTTTGGCATTGTATCCCGTGTCGATGGATGAAATTATGAATATTGCCGACTCTGGGAAGATTATGCCACCTAAAGCCACATGGTTTGAACCCAAACTGCGCAGCGGACTTGTGGTTCATAAACTCGATTGACCATCAACGGATTGGATTCGTATCTGACCATAGCAGGAACAAGTACAGGAGAATACACAGAGAAACGCAGTAAATTCCTTGCTTTTGCCTTTCATGTCGAAGGCGTGGATGAGGTTAAGGCGCTGGTTCAACAATACGAAAAACAATATTATGATGCCCGACATGTATGTTATGCGTACATGCTCGGGCATCTTCGTGAGAATTTCCGTGCCGTAGATAATGGCGAACCCAGTGGAACGGCAGGAAAACCCATTCTAGGACAGATAAACAAAAACGAACTGACGAATATCCTGATTATCGTCGTTCGTTATTTCGGAGGTATTAAACTTGGTACAAGTGGCTTGGCTAATGCTTACAAACAAGCTGCAGCAGAATCCATCTCAAATGCAAGCATCGAGAAGCGAACGGTTGATGTCAATATTGATGTACAATTTGAATATCCGTTGATGAACGATGTTATGCGTGTCGTAAAAGAAATGAATCCAACTATCATTGCACAAGATTTCAACAATACATGTTCCTTAAAACTTCGCATACGACAAGGAGATTCGTCACGCTTGCTTTCTCGCCTCAATCATATCCACGGAGTAACAGCAGAGGTGTATGAATAGAAGAGCCATATTGAATAGAAGGAATATCATTAAACATAACAGGCATTCTCAATCAAATATATAATATGAATATGACAGGCGAACAATATGCCGCAACGAAGTACAATGAATATAAGGTACAGGAAACGGCTACACTGATGGATTTCCTCATGAAAGAACTTCATGGAATAAGTCGTAACAGATTGAAGGATATACTTCGTGGGCATGGAATATCTGTGGACAGGAAATTGGTGACGCAATATAATTTCCAGTTATCTCCTGGCATGGTAGTTCGTGTGAGCAAGCATCGCAGAAAAACCGAACTGGATAACAAATGGATAAAGATTCTCTACGAAGACAAAGATATTATCGTCATTGAGAAATCTGAGGGAATATTATCTATGGCTACGACGGGCGGTCAGTTTTGTGTAAAGACAATACTTGACGAATATTTCCAAAAGCGCCACTTCAAGTGCCATGCCCATGTAGTTCATCGATTAGACCGAGAAACGAGTGGTTTGATGGTATATGCGAAGACCATAGAGGCTGCACAGATTTTGGAAAGCGACTGGAAACGCTATGTATTTGATCGCCGTTATATCGCCATTGTTGAGGGGCATATGGAACGCGAAGGCGGTACGGTAGAGAGTTGGTTGAAAGATAATAAGGAATACATAACTTATAGTAGTCCAATAGATAATGGTGGGAAGTTTGCAGTAACACATTATCATACGCTCGAGGCTCGTGATGATATGTCGCTAATAGAACTTCGACTTGAAACTGGACGAAAAAATCAAATCCGCGTACACATGTCTGACTTGGGGCACCCGATTGTTGGCGATGTGAAATATGGCGGCGGAAACGGTCCTCTGCACAGGCTTTGTCTTCATGCTTTCCGCTTGTATCTATACCACCCTGTCACAGGTGAGCGAATGGAGTTTGAGACCCCCTACCCGACTGCTTTTACTGCTTTATTCAAGTAAGTTATACGAACTTTATAGTCAAAATAAATAGAGAGGTACGGATTTTCCACACCTCTCTATAATTTTGTTATTTACAACGGATTATCGGATAAACAACATCTCGCGATACTTCGGCAGTGGCCAAAGTTCATCATCAACGATGAGTTCGAGTTTATCGACATGATAGCGTATCTCCTCCAAAAGCGGAGCCACTGTATCGTGATAAGCCACAGCTTTGTCGAGTTCACTTTCAATGCGATTAGCCACACGGCGTGCGTCAATAAGTTTCTCCACATATTCGGTGATGAATGAACTATGCTCGCTTATCTGCTTAATCAGTTTCAGGTTGTTCTCACTAACCTCCTTGGCTGTTTCTGCAGGGAATATCTCTGAAACCTTGTGTACATTGTCAATCAGCTGACTCTGGTAGCGTGTGGCCACAGGGATAATGTGATTCAAGCAGAGGTCGCCGAAGATACGGGCTTCAATCTGTATCTTCTTGGTGTAGGTCTCGAGCTTGATTTCAGTACGAGCCTCAAGTTCGGCTTCTGAAAGGACACCCATTCGTTCAAACATACGGATGCTTTCCTTGTCAAGATAACGCTCGAACATTCTCGGTGCACTGCTTTCAACATCCAATCCACGACGTTTGGCTTCAGCCTTCCACTCTTCGGTATATCCATTTCCGTCAAAGCGGATGGGCTTGCAGGTCTTAATATCCTCACGAACGACCTTAACAATAGCCTTGGTCTTATCCATACCGCCTGCAATAAGGGCATCGACACGCTCCTTGAAGTTCGTTAAAGCTTCGGCTACTGCCGTATTCAGCACAATCATGGCTGCGGCACAGTTAGCCTGTGAACCTACAGCACGGAACTCGAAACGATTACCCGTGAAGGCAAATGGACTTGTACGGTTGCGGTCGGTATTGTCTAACAGCAATTCAGGAATCTGCGGAATATCCAGTGTCATCGACTGCTTGCCAGAAAGGTTGAACAGTTTATCATCGTCGCTTTCTTCAAGCGCATCCAGTAGGTCGGAGAGTTGCTTTCCGAGGAAACTTGAGATAATGGCTGGTGGAGCTTCGTTAGCACCTAGACGGTGAGCATTCGTAGCTGAGATAATACTTCCCTTCAACAATCCATTGTGGTGATAAACTCCCATCAGCGTTTCCACAATAAAGGTAACGAATCGCAAGTTATCTGTCGGAGTCTTACCTGGTCCATGCAGAAGCACGCCCGTATTGGTGCTCAAACTCCAATTATTGTGCTTACCGCTTCCGTTGATGCCCGCAAAAGGCTTTTCGTGAAGCAGACAACGGAATCCATGTTTGCGTGCCACACGCTTCATCAGTCCCATAATGAGCATATTGTGGTCAACAGCCAAATTGGTTTCCTCGAAAATCGGAGCCAATTCAAACTGGTTGGGAGCCACCTCATTATGGCGTGTCTTACAAGGAATACCCAATTCCAAAGCCTGAATCTCAAGGTCTTTCATAAAGGCAGCAACGCGGAGGGGAATTGAACCAAAGTAGTGGTCATCCATCTGCTGATTCTTAGCACTATCGTGACCCATCAATGTGCGTCCTGTCATCAAAAGGTCGGGACGGGCTGCATACAAGCCTTCATCTACAAGGAAATACTCCTGTTCCCAACCAAGATTGCTCACAACTTTCGTTACATCGTCGTAGAAATAGCGTGCTACATCTGTTGCAGCCTTATCTACAGCCTGTAATGCTTTCTTCAATGGTGCCTTATAATCGAGTGCCTCACCCGTGTATGAAATAAACACAGTAGGAATCATCAGTGTATCACCGATTACAAAAACAGGGCTTGCAGGATCCCATGCCGAGTATCCACGAGCCTCGAAAGTAGAACGGATACCGCCACTGGGGAAACTTGATGCGTCAGGTTCCTGCTGTACAAGTTCCTTACCCGTGAATTCTTCTACCATTCCGCCCTTCCAGTCGTGCTCCACGAAACCATCGTGTTTCTCTGCAGTACCTTCGGTCAATGGTTGGAACCAGTGCGTACAATGTGTTGCGCCCAACTCCATGGCCCATTTCTTCATGCCTTCGGCTACTGCATCTGCTGTGGCAAGGTCAAGTTTCGTGCCATTGTCGATAACATCACACATTTTTTCATACACTTTGGCAGGCAAGTACTTCAACATCTTCTGCTTGTTGAAGACATATTTACCAAAAAACTCACTCGGACGATCCTCACGATTGGGGATGTCGATGGCCTTCTTTTTGAAGGCTTCTCCAACTACCTGGAATCTTAATGTTGATGACATAATACCTATTATTTAAATAGTTGTGAATAAAAGTATAATATTGTTATAACCAATTTCTCATTCGCTCCATAGCGCGTTCACAGTCTTGTCGCTCCCCAAATGCTGTCAGTCGGAAATATCCCTCGCCACAAGGACCAAAACCAACACCTGGCGTACCGACAATTTGTGGACCATTCAGCAATTTCTCGAAGAACTCCCACGATGGCATATTATCTGGTGTCTGTAACCATATATAAGGAGCATTTACACCTCCATATACATTGTATCCCATATCGGTCAGTGCCTGTCGCATGATTCGTGCATTCTCCATATAGTAACCGATGGTAACCCGAACTTGTTCTTTGCCTTCAGGCGAATAGGTGGCTTCGGCTGCACGATGTTGGATGTAACTCGTTCCATTGAACTTAGTACACTGACGCCGATTCCACAATTCATTCAAATGGATGCGTTCACCCTTTGCCGATTTTGCAGTAACATCATTCGGTACAATCGTGTATCCACAGCGAACTCCAGTGAAACCCGCAGTTTTCGAATAACTATGGAACTCTATAGCACACTTCTTAGCACCCTCAATCTCATAGATGGAATGTGGAATATCCTCTTCCTGTATATAAGCCTCATAAGCAGCATCGTACATGATGAGTGCATCATTGCTGAGAGCATAATCCACCCATTTCTTCAGTTCTTCGCGGGTAATTACGGTGCCCGTTGGATTATTGGGATAGCATAGATAAATGATATCCACATGCTTGTCTGGTAATGGCGGAACAAAACTATTTTCTGCGTTACAGGGTACATATACAATATTGCTCCATCGTCCATTTACGATATCTCCAGCCCGTCCAAACATGGCGTTAGAATCAACATATACTGGATAGATGGGATCTGTCATGCATACAATGTTGTCAAGTGACAATATATCACCGATATTACCCGTATCGCTCTTAGCCCCGTCGTTGATAAACACTTCGTTAGGTTGTATATCAATACTGCGAGGTGCAAAATCGTTAGCTATGATAGCCTCTTGCAGAAATGCGTATCCATGTTCGGGGCCATATCCGCGAAAAGTTTCCTTCACAGCCATCTCATCCACAGCTTTATGCATAGCCTCAATAACGGCTGGACACAAAGGTTGTGTAACATCGCCTATACCCAATCTAATGATGTCAGCATCGGGATAGGTGGCCTTAAAAGCATTTACCTTTCGGGCTATATCCGTGAAGAGATAGCTTACGGGAAGTTTTAGGAAATTATCATTTACGCGTGCCATCTCGTTTCTTATTCGTTTAGTTCTATTCTACCTTCAAAAACTTTCTCTGCCGCTCCCGTCATATAAATGTGGTTGTCCTCCTTCCATTGGATAGAAAGTTTTCCTCCGTCCATCTCTATAATTGTGTTTCTAGAGGCCAATCCATTGACTGATGCAGCAACAGCTGTAGCACAGGCTCCAGTTCCACACGCCATGGTTATGCCGCTTCCGCGTTCCCATACCCTCATGCGGATGATTCCATCGGGGTGAATCGTTGCAAATTCAATGTTACATCGTTCGGGGAATATCGGATTATGTTCCAGCGTCTCCCCTACCTCACTCAAATTTAAGGACATCACATCATCTACGAAAATGACAAAGTGAGGATTCCCCATGGAAACAAATGTACCAATACAATCCCCTACCCTTCCAGCTATCAATCCGCCGTCGGGTGTATTCAGCAACTTCTTATCCTTAAGTACGGGCTCACCCATATCAACGGTAACGGTTGAGACACGGCCGTTTTCAACATGCAGGTTAAGCATTTTGATTCCACTTCGGGTATCTATTGCGAGCTGTGTCTTATTAGTAATCCGATTGTCGTAGAGATACTTTCCTACGCATCGAATTCCGTTTCCACACATCATAGCCTCCGAGCCGTCATTATTGAAGATACGCATGGAAAAATCAGTCCCACTTTTTTCGCTATTGTCGATAAGTATCAGTCCATCGCTACCGATTCCATAGTGATATCGACTCCATAGTATGCTAGCCTTTTCAGGCTCGGTGATAGGATTCTTGGGGACGAATACATAAATGTAGTCATTCCCTGCGCCGTGCATCTTGGTAAAACTAATGGTGTGAGACATATTTATCGGCTTTGCAAAGATAAGAATTTATTTTGAATTTTGAGGTGTGATTACTGATTTTAGTATGCCTGTACATGAACTCCCGCTACAGCCCGACCACTCGGCTCGTTCATCTTTGTCCAGGCTTCATCCCATTTCAAGGCTGTGGCTGTACTGCAGGCAACAGATGCTTCCTGATTTACACAGCGTGCTGCAGATTCCGACGGGAAATGTTCTTCGAATATACTGCGGTAGAAATATTCCTCTTTACACAACGGGGTGTTAATTGGGAATCGTTTGGCAGCATTTGCCATCTGTTCGTCGCTTACTTGTGAAGTAGCAATAGTCTTGAGTGTATCAATCCAGTTGTAACCAACACCATCGGAGAATTGTTCCTTCTGTCTCCATGCGATACTCTCGGGTAGTAGGTCTGAGAATGCCTCGCGAAGAACTCGTTTTTCCATCGTCGAACCTGGACACATCTTTGATTCTGGGTTCAGTCGCATGGCGATATCAAGAAACTCCTTGTCAAGGAACGGCACTCTACCTTCTACACCCCATGCTGCAAGAGATTTGTTTGCTCGAAGGCAATCGTACCAATGCAGTTTCATGAGTTTGCGTACAGTTTCCTCGTGAAATTCACGCGCATTGGGTGCTTTATGGAAATACAGGTAACCACCAAATATCTCGTCGGCTCCTTCTCCTGATAGTACCATCTTTATACCCATCGAACGAATGAAGCGTGCCAACAGATACATAGGCGTTGATGCTCGTACAGTTGTTACATCATAGGTTTCGATGTAATAAATCACATCGCGTATGGCATCAAGTCCTTCCTGTATGGTATAGTTAATCTCGTGATGTATAGTACCTATGTGTTCGGCAACTTCCTTGGCCTTTTCAAGGTCAGGAGCACCTTTCAATCCAATGGCAAAGGAATGCAATTGTGGCCACCAAGCATCGTGCTTTCCTCCTGTTTCAATACGCTTTGCAGCAAATTTCTTGGCAATGGCAGAGATTATACTACTATCAAGGCCACCAGAGAGTAACACACCGTATGGCACATCGCTCATTAACTGACGCTTCACAGCCTCTTGCAATCCTACACGAAGTTCGTCCAGTTCGGTGGTATCATCCTTCACGGCATCATATTCCATCCAGTCTCTTGTCCACCATCTCTCCATTTTACCATTACCACTATAGTAGTAATGCCCAGGTAGGAATGGTTCGTAATAATCGCAGGAACCTTCCAGCGCCTTCAGTTCACTGGCTACGCATAGTGTCCCGTCAGAATGATGACCAATATACAAAGGAATCACGCCAATTGGGTCTCGTCCGATCAAATAAGCATCATTTTCCTCATCGTAGAGGGCAAAAGCAAAGATACCGTTGAGTTGTTCCATCATCGAGGTGATAAGTCCATGCGTTTCCTTACTCCCCTTGGGATGTTTCAACAACTCGGGTAAAATCTCTTTGTATAATGCCAATATGACCTCACAGTCGCTTCCTGTCTGAAACTCAAACTTGTCTGCCGTACGACGGCGTATATCCTGATGATTATATATTTCACCATTAACGGCCAAGATACATTTACGGTCAGGACTGAATAAGGGCTGTCCTCCACTTTGCGGATCAACAATACTCAGTCGTTCATGAGCCAAGATAGCAGATTTACCACAATAGATTCCACTCCAGTCGGGACCACGATGGCGAATCTTCTGCGACATCTTTAACGCCTTACGACGCAGTTCCGAGGTTTGACCTTTAATATCAAATATACCTACGATTCCACACATAGTATTTATTATCTTAATATTATTCTATACATGCACCGACAAAACTCATAAACAATGGATGAGGATGCAATACCGTTGAAGAATATTCTGGATGGAATTGTGTGCCGATATACCACTTATGTGTAGGTATCTCTACAATTTCCACAAGATTTGCATCGGGATTAACACCTACGCATTTCATTCCATGATTCTCAAATTCTTCGTGATACTTTTCTTGAATTTCATTCAAGAAAGGATTATATATTCCATGATCTTTTTGATAATTGGTATTTATTAATAATCCAATATTTACCACATTAGCACTGTTATATTTAGTTCCAGTATTTCCGTAATTTATACTTGGTAAAATTTTACTAAATAAAATGACAAATTCATGATTGATTTCATCCTTTGATTTAACAAAATCATCTAAATTATCATAAAATTTATTTTTTAAATATAAAATTTCATTTATAGTAAAAGGATTATATACTTGCAAATTGCAATCAGGATCTTTTTCTTTTAATTCCTTATATGACGAACTCTTATTATAAAAATAAGGATTCATCGATGTAGTGTGGCTTACTATTACTAAATAATTATCAAACAAACTGAAGATTGTTTC
>JAGCYD010000057.1 GCA_017960985.1 Bacteroidaceae bacterium | reverse complement strand
ATGGTTCGGGTCGATGTTGGCGGTTATCTTGAAGATGAAGCCCGTAAACTTCGGTTCCTCGGGACTTACCTCCCGCTCCTCTGCCTGTGTGGGACGAGGCGACGGGGCAATTTCGACAAAGCAGTTCAGCAGTTCCTCCACACCGAAGTTATTCAAAGCCGACCCGAAAAACACGGGAGCAATCTGTGCATCAAGATAATCCTCCACCTTGAATTCGGGATAGACACCTTCGATGAGTTCCAAATCCTCGCGCAACTTGGCGGCATCGCTGTTTCCCACATGTGCCTCCAGTTCGTCTGAGTTGATGTCCACCTCTATCTTTTCCGTCACTTTCTGCTTTTCTGGGGTAAACAGGTTCAGACCCTGCTCGTAGATGTTATACACCCCTTTGAACTTCGCACCCTGGTTAATAGGCCACGACAAGGGGCGCACCTTTATCTTCAGTTCGTCCTCCAGTTCGTCCAACAAGTCGAAGGGGTCTTTACCCTCGCGGTCCATCTTATTGATGAAGATGATGACTGGTGTCTTACGCATACGGCACACCGTCATCAGTTTACGCGTCTGTGCCTCCACGCCCTTCGCACCGTCCACAACGATGATGCAGGAATCCACAGCCGTCAGCGTGCGGAAAGTATCTTCGGCAAAGTCCTGATGGCCAGGGGTATCGAGGATATTCACCTTGTAGCCCTGATAGTCGAACTCCATCACACTGGTTGTCACCGAGATACCACGCTGTTTCTCGATTTCCATCCAGTCGCTCGTTGCCGTCTTCTTTATTTTATTGCTCTTCACGGCACCCGCCACCTGAATCTGACCACCGAACAACAGCAGTTTCTCCGTCAGTGTCGTCTTTCCCGCATCGGGGTGCGAGATGATGGCAAAAGTGCGTCTTCTTGTTATTTCCTCGTTCATATATTATAGTTCCAATGTTCCGTTTTTATCCTTCTTATAGGCGTCTGCCAATAGCGACAACAGATGCGAGATGGCTGCCACAGCCTTAGCGGTCTCCTCCGACACCTCTTTCTTCTGCAGGCGCAGCATCATCACACCATAGAGACACCCCAGACAGGTTTCCAGTTCGTCGGCCTCCTTGTCGCCACGCGCACGAAGTTCCACAATGAAGGGCAAGGCCTTGTAGTAGGCAGCCGAGTAGAACGGATGCTTGGGGCTATGCAGCAACTGCTGGTGCAAGTCTGTCAATAGCGACACCGTTCCCTTATTGATTTGCAGATGCCCCTTTTCCGTACAGCCCTCCTCACGCATCATACGGATGAGGTCGTCCATCCACTGCACCTCCTCGCGCTCGTCCTCCTCGCTCAACCGAAAGCCTGCCACATACTCCGTACGGATACGGTCAATATCCAGACCAAAGGCCCGTATCGTGTCTTCCACCTGCCACATATACAGCAAATACTCGCATATATTGCTATCTTTCAGTTGTCTTGCTATCTTCATATCCTAATACAATGACTTTCCACGCAGGGTGAAATAGAAGCCCAGCAGGGAAACCACCATCACCACCACTCCTATCGTGCGGTTCAGCCATACGATTCCGCGTATGTCGAACCTGTTTCGTACCTTGTTTATCGAATAGGTCAGTCCAAACCACCACCCTATTGCACCGATGACAATGGCCAGATACCCCATCCCCTGCTCCAATGGATGTCCGGGCACCACAAACGCGAAGCGTGCATACAGGGCTACAAACAGGAATACGATAAGCGGATTGCTCAATGTGACGAGGAATCCCGTCAGCGAGTTATGCCAAAGCGTTCCCAGTTTGCCCGACGAGGGATGCACGGCCTTTGCTGGGTTGCTCTTGTAGGTGGAAAAACCAAACACAAACAGCATCACCGCGCCCGCCAACTGCAACAAGTACATATTGCGAGGCCGACCGACAAAGTCCATCACGAAACTCATGCCCAATCCCGTCAACAAGGCATACACAATGTCGCTAGCAGCAGCACCAAGTCCCGTTACAAAACCATACCATCTGCCCTTGTTCAAGGTACGCTGTACCGTCAATACGCCCACAGGCCCCATAGGTGCCGAAGCTACAACGCCTATCACCAGTCCCTTGAATACAAGGTCTATCGCATCAACATGTTGTATCCACATCGTCCGTCGATTACAGACCGCGAAGATAGCGAAAACCTTGCGGAACAGCAAGATTTGAGGGCAAAAAAAGCGAAATAGAAGACATTTCACCTCTTTGCACAAACTCTCGCTATAGTATTCCGAGGCATCACGCAATAGTAATCCGAGGCACGGAAGACTACTAGTCTTAAGTGCATCGGGCTATTGCCCTCACAGTCTTTTAGACTGCATTTGTCATATATCGCTAAGTTTGTGCAAGCACATCTTTGCGTCTATGTGACATATTTTGATGCTTCGATTTGATTATGCGCAAGGTTTTCACTATTTTTGGCACGGGGTTTGTACTGGTGTATTTATAGATATTCTTAACGATATGATGATAAGTAAACGATTCTCGCCCGATGTTACCCTGCTACTGAACAAAAGCAAGGAGGAGGCGATGAGATACAACAGTCAGAAGGTGTCTCCCATACATATGATGCTGGTCATCCTCGGATGGGCTGAAGGTCGTGCCATAGAGGCACTGAACCACCTGCATGTGAATCGGGACATGCTGAAACAAATGCTTGAAAAAATGGCTTACCAGCAAGGCGGAGAGACGGCTGTCACCACCGACAATATGGCTTTGGACAATGCCGCCAATCGCGTGATGAAGTTGAGCGTACTGGAATCGATGGTAACGAAAAGCGAGACCATCGATATCGAACATATTCTACTGGCTATCCTGCGCGACAGCGAAAGCGAGGTGAGCAAGGCTCTCGAAATGGAGGATATCACCTACCAGCGTATTTCCAAAATCCTATACCCCGACAACGAAGTGACCGACGGATACGGATACATCGAGGAAGAGAATAACGAAGACGATGATGACGAAGAGGAGGAAGCGAATGCTTCGCAGGGCAATGTCGAAACGGCTACGGCCAAGCAGAAGCCCGGGAACCAGACGCCTGTACTCGACAAATACGGAACAGACCTGACAAAGGCTGCTGCCGAAGGACTGCTCGACCCCGTCGTTGGCCGAGAGAGAGAGATTGAGCGCGTGGCACAAATCCTGTCCCGCAGAAGGAAGAACAATCCCGTGTTGATTGGTGAGCCCGGTGTGGGCAAGAGTGCCATCGTGGAAGGACTGGCGCTGCGTATCGTTGACCGTCGTGTATCGCGCATTCTGTGGGACAAGCGCATAATTGCGCTCGACCTCGGAGCCATTGTCGCAGGTACAAAATACAGGGGACAATTCGAGGAGCGTATGCGTTCCGTCATTCTGGAACTGCGGAAGAATCCCGATGTAATTCTGTTTATCGACGAGATTCATACCCTTATCGGGGCAGGTTCTGCCGAGGGCACAATGGATGCCGCAAACATGCTGAAGCCCGCCCTTTCGCGTGGCGAGATTCAGTGCATTGGGGCAACAACCCTGAACGAATACCGCAAGAGCATCGAGAAAGATGGTGCTTTGGAGCGCCGTTTCCAGAAGGTGAAGGTGGAACCCACTACGGCAGAGGAAACACTGCAGATTCTCCAGAACCTGAAACCACGCTACGAGGAACATCATAATGTGCGCTATACCGACGAGGCTCTGACGGCTTGTGTTCGTCTGACCGAGCGCTATGTGTCCGATCGCTGTTTCCCCGACAAGGCCATTGATGCACTTGACGAGGCTGGAGCACGCATACATATTATGAATATTCCCGTCTGCCCCGAACTAGAAGACCTAGAGCGACAGGCCAGCGAACTAGAAAACCGCAAGGAAAAGGCTATCGCCGAAGAAGATTTCCAGATGGCAAGCGAATATCGCGACCAACTGAAGGTGCTACGCGAGGCTATTACCCAGACGAAAAAAGAATGGGAATCGACCTTGAAGGACGAGCGCCAGACGGTGGACGAAGAGCATATCGCCCATGTGGTGTCGATGATGACGGGCATACCCGTACAGCGCATCGGACAGGAGGAGAATACGAAACTGCGCAATTTGGGCACGACGCTGAAGAAGGAGGTAATCGGTCAGGACGAGGCCATCGCCACCCTGACACGCGCCATTCAACGCAGCCGTATTGGACTGAAAGACCCCTCGAAGCCCATCGGCACCTTTCTATTCGTAGGTCCTACAGGCGTGGGAAAGACTTACTTGACGAAAAAACTGGCCGAAGAGATGTTTGGCTCGGAGAAATCGCTCATCCGTATTGACATGAGCGAATATATGGAGAAGCACACCGTAAGCCGGATGGTGGGCGCACCTCCAGGATATGTCGGCTATGACGAAGGTGGACAACTGACCGAGAAAGTACGCCGCAACCCCTACTCCATCGTATTGCTCGACGAAATCGAGAAAGCGCATCAGGATGTGTTCAACATGCTGTTGCAGGTGATGGACGAAGGACGACTGACCGACGGAAACGGTACGACGGTGGATTTCAAGAACACCATCATCATCATGACCTCGAACATCGGCACACGCCAACTGAAGGACTTCGGACAAAGTCTGGGCTTTGCTGCCCCATCGGATGCGCAGCAAGACAAGAAGCATGCACGCAGTCTTATCAAGAAGAGCATCGAGAAGAAGTTTGCGCCCGAGTTCCTAAACCGTCTGGACGATATCATCTACTTCGACCAACTCTCCGAGGAAAGCATCAAGCGGATTGTAGATATCGAAGCCAAACCTTTAATTAATAGGATAAAGGAATTGGGCTACGAACTGGTACTGACCGACGAGGCAAAGGCATTACTCGCCAAGAAGGGCTACGATGTGCAGTTTGGCGCACGCCCCTTGAAGCGTGCCCTGCAGACCTTGCTCGAAGACCCCATCTGCGAACTGCTGATGAGCGACGAGGCACCGAAGGAAGGCTCCACCCTAACGGCAACCTCCCCCACCCCATCCAAAGGCGGGGAGAACGGAGAGGAAAAGATAGAAATAAAGGTAAATAATATATAAAATAAGGAGGCCCCCGTATCACCCCTCTTTAGGAGGGGAAGGGGGAGGTTTTATGCAAAAAGGAAACATTGGGGTTACAACAGAGAACATCTTCCCCGTCATCAAAAAGTTTCTCTACTCAGACCACGAGATATT
>JAGCYD010000056.1 GCA_017960985.1 Bacteroidaceae bacterium | reverse complement strand
TTTCATACCTTTACCAATTAAAAATCAAATTTTCGGCGGCAAAGGTACGGAAATAAAAAAGAATCCGCCCCATACTATGGGGGGATACTATGGGGGGATAGATGGACGGAATTTATTGATTATCAGTCAAATAATTCCTTCATCATTTTTGCGGATTCTGAATATCGTTTCTGTTGTTGTGCTTCATAATAGTCCTTAAACATGTTCTTTCGATTCCATAACAACTCAAATGGTTTCCACCGGTCTCGGATATCCAACCTACGTGCCATCTCAGCAGCCAGAACAGCCGACAGCGGTTTCGAGATGAGAGGCTGGAATTGCTCGTCCACATAGCCAGCCTTCTGCGCTTTTCTCCAAAGCCTCATGGCCTCGGGCGTTGCGAGTACGTCGGGCAGGCTGACAAGGGGGCTGTCAGCCTCGGGCAAATTCTGTATCTCCTCGTGGATGAGTTTGAGCATCTTGTCGAGGTAGAAGATGGCATTGATCTGCTCCTCGGTCAGTTCGACCCAGTGCTGGAAGATGAAGAGCCCGGCACAGTTGTAATTCGGGATAAGGATATCACCCTGCCAACCGATAGTACGGCTGAAGACGGTGCAAAGAACGTCAAAATCTTTCACACAGGCATAATCGTGAGGCAGTTGCTTCTTGAACTGCTCCACATCCACGTCGTCCTGCTCTATGTCGCAAGACTTAAGGGCCAGTCGCAAGATACCGCTATTGATGAAGTCGGCAATCTTCTCCGCCCGCAGCATCTTCAACTTGACGAGCGAAGGTATGCCCGAATGCGACTGCCAGTACTTGAAGTCCTTCACGGCCTGCTCCTCGCAGTATTGCACCCGCAGATCGTGGTAGAACTTGCCGTAGAACGAAAGTGGCTTTTCCGCCATCTTCTGCTGTACCTGGCTGATCAGTCTTGCGAGTTCCATGACTTTCTCCTCGGCACCCTGGTAGAACTCCGCCGTTGTGTTGGGGAAGAAACCCTTGTAGCCCCACACCAGATCCTTCTGCAACAGGGGCACTTCTTCCAGTTCCGTCATGTCGCTCCGCAACTTGGCGAGTTTCTCCTTCCAACAGTCCTCGCTCCCCATCTCGTCGAGGTCGAGACAGAGCGGTTCCCGGCAAATGTCGCGGTCGAGGTCGGCAATATACGCCTGCAGTTCCTTAATGGCTGTGATGGCAGTCAAGTAGGCACACTGCGAAAACGACACCTTGATGGGCACGAAGTTACGGTTCACCTCGCCGTAAACCGTCATTCCTTCACTCAATCTGAGGATCAAATCCCTCAAACTCTTTTCTTCTTCAAAAACTTTTGTTACCATAATTACAATCTTTTTTACCTCATTAATAATAAAACCAATCTAAAACTTTTTATCTGTTAATTCTTTGTTCTTTCGAATATTTTATTTATCTTTGCCGCCAGAAACTAAAGATGATAGCATTATGACAGCAATACAACTACGTGCGGAGTTGTTCCGCGAGATGAATCCACTGCTTGACAGTGAGGCTGCGTTGACAAAAGTGCTTGCATACGTGAAAAGCCTGGTTGTTGCCCAGAAAAAGGAATCTGGCATTACTTCACGTGCCGGATGGGCTGCTGCTGCCAAGCAGGCACATGCCGATGGAGAAGACAAACTGATGGTAGCCGACGTATTCGAAGATGAAACGATGGAGGACTGGAAATGGTAAACCAGTTTGAAGTTTATTGGGTGGATTAAATCCAACCATTGGTGCTGAAATGCAAAAGATTCGCCCGTGCGTCATTGTCAGTCCCAAGGAACTAAACGACCATCTTGACACAGTGATTATCGTTCCTGTGACATCGGCTATCCACGGCTACCCCTACCGTGTCGCCTGCCATATCATGGATCGCGATGGCGAGATGGCTACCGACCAGATTCGTACCATCGACAAGCGTCGCTTGAAGAATCGCATCGCCACACTTGCAGCCGACGAGATTGCTGCATTACAGGATGTCCTACGCCAAATGTTTTGCGAGTAGTTCTCCATCCCTTCTATTAGACCACAATAATCCCTCGCCGCGGCGAGGGATTAATCATTCTGCCTCAGGCTATCAGGGGGCCAGGCCCCCTGATAGGTTTTACTTGTCGTTGTAATGTTCCTCTGCTTGCACTACAAGCACCGTAACACGATTATCGTAAATGTCGTAGATGATGCGGTCGTGGGCTGTAATGTGACGCGAATAGGTCACATCACTACTCTATCGTGTAGATCATAAACTGTCGAAATAGCGTTGCATCTCTTCGGGGGTGCTGCACGAGATGGTCTCGCCTTTGGCATATTCGCGACGGGCCTTGTCAATGGAGCGGCGAAGGGCTGGTGTAATAGTGTTGTCGTCGCTGATGGTGGCCATGCGCACCGAGGCAATGCCACGTATTAGCTTCAGTGCCCGCTTGATGTCGGCCACGAGCGCATTGTCATCAAGCGTAATAATCATCTGAGCCGGTTTTGGAACGGATGTTACTGTTGCCATAATCTTATCTCTTATTTGTTTTCTCGTCGACAAAGGTACGAAAATTAATTCATAATTCATAATGCATAATTCATAATTATTCAATAAATCGTGTTTTCTCCTTCATTCCTTGCGATTTCTTGTATGGACGGGAGCAACTTATGGGCTGTTCACGGTTATAACCAACACAAGCGGCGGGGGGTACAAAAACAGGGACATTGAGATTTGCTCTCAAAGTCCCCGTTTTCTGTGTCTGACGAATCAGAGAATGGTCACTTGATCTAAAAAACTATATCTTAAGGATTGTAGTCGAACCAAGAATCTGTATAGTAGACCCAAGTATTGTTATCGTAGATATCAGGGATCTCATCATCCATGTCGCCCAAGTCAGTGGTTTGCTCTTCGAAATATAAATCGATAGGCCAGTAGTCATAGCCGCACAATGGATCATCACCGGCGGTATATGCTTGTTTCATGCCGAAGGTGATGTTGCCGCAAATGTTATCGT